>NZ_DAWEMK010000035.1:16293-17208 GCF_052362415.1 Paratractidigestivibacter sp.
CTCCAAGGGCCTGAACGCCAAGGCGACCAAGGACGCCAAGACCGCCTCGTTCGGTGACTTCACCTTCGATAAGGCGGGCACCTACGTCTACGAGGTCTCCGAGGTCAAGGGCTCCATCGGCGGCGTGAGCTACGATGACCACACGGCTACCGTCACCATCACCGTTACCGATGATGGCAAGGGCAAGCTCGTCGCCACCCCCAATGTGGTGGACGGCACCTTTAGAAACACCTACAAAGCCGGCGAGGTCACGCTCTCGGGCGACACCGCCATCAAGGGCCGGAAGACCCTGACCGGTCACGACATGACGTCGCGCTTCTCGTTCAAGCTCGCTGCCGACGGCGACTACGGCGATGCGGTCAAGATCGCCGAGGGCGCCGACATCGCGAGCGTCTCTGGAGCCAAGGACGGGGTGGCCAAGGGCTTCTCGTTCGGCGCCGTCACCTTTACCAAGGCCGGCACGTATAAGTTCAACGTGACCGAGCAGGGCCCCGCGCCTGACGGCTACACTTACGACACGCACCCGTCCGAGGTGACCGTCGAGGTCACCGACTTCGGTAACGGGCAGCTTGCCGCATCCGTCAAGTACGGCGACGGCGACTGCTGCGTCTTCAACAACAAGTACACTGCCGAGTCCGTCACCGTCAACGGCGCGGATAACTTCGCGTTCAAGAAGGAGCTGACCGGCCGCGCCCTCACGGCCGACGAGTTCAGCTTCACCATCAGCTCCGAGGATGAGGGCGCCCCGCTGCCTAAGCAGACCACCGCTACGAACGACGAGAACGGCAACATCGTCTTTGGTGACATCACCTTCGACAAGGCCGGCATCTACCACTACAGCATCGCCGAGGACACCTCAAAGCTCCCCGGCGGCGTGACTGCCACCACGCAGGGCGCCAAGCAGGTCATCGTTAC
>NZ_DAWEMK010000036.1:0-11122 GCF_052362415.1 Paratractidigestivibacter sp.
TAGGGCAGCACGGCGTGGGTGCCGAAGCCAAAGAAGTTGGAGTACCAGACGTTGATCATGCCCATGAGCGCGACGACGTTGTCCTCGAGCGGCGTCTGCTGGAAGTACATGTCGAGGTCATGGAAACCCTGGAGGAACTGCTGGAAGACCTCGGGGCCGTAGACGACGATGAGCGAGAGGCCCACGGCGGAGTCGACGGAGTAGCGGCCGCCGACCCAGCTCCAGAAACCGAAGGCGTTGGACGGGTCGATGCCGAAGTCGGCGACCTTGTCGAGCGCGGTGGAGACGGCGACGAAGTGCTTCTTGATGGCCTCGGCGTTCGCGGCGTCGGAGCCGTCGATGGCGCCCTGGGCCTTGAGGGTGTCGAGCAGCCAAGTCCTGACCTCGCGGGCGTTGGTGAGGGTCTCGAGCGTGGTGAAGGTCTTGGAGACGACGATCACGAGCGTGGTCTCGGGGTCGAGGCCGCGGAGCTTCTCGGCCGCGTCGTTGGGGTCGATGTTCGAGATGTAGCGGCAGTCGATGTCGGCGTTGGCGTAGGGGCGAAGGGCCTCGTAGACCATGACCGGGCCGAGGTCGGAGCCGCCGATGCCGATGGAGACGACGTGCTCGATCTTCTTGCCGGTGACGCCCTTCCACTCGCCGGAGCGGACGCGCTCGGCGAAGGCGAACATGCGGTCGAGGACCTCATGGACGTCGGCCACGGTGTCCTGGCCGTCGACGATGAACTTGCCCTTGTCGGAGGCGGGGCGGCGAAGCGCGGTGTGGAGGACGGCGCGGTCCTCGGTGGTGTTCAGGTGCTCGCCGGCGTACATGGCGTCGCGGCGCTCCTCGAGCTTGACGGCACGCGCGAGGTCGAGCAGGAGCTTGACGGTCTGGTCGTTGACGAGGTTCTTCGAGAGGTCGAAGTGCAGGTCGCCCATGTCGAAGGAGAACTTGGAGACGCGCTCGGGGTCGGACGCGAACGCCTCCTTGAGGGTGAAGTTCGCCTTGATGTCGGCGGCGTGGTCGGCAACGGCCTTCCACTCGGGGGTCTGGGTTGCGTCGATCGGTGCGGCGATGTTTGCCATGTGCGAGTCCTCCCTGGGAGTTAAAAATCCACGGATGGCTTCATTTTACGCCCGAACGGCGGCCTCGCCCCCTTCATTTGGTGACAGTCATTGTGTGCAGCTGTGTGCAGCTTCTATTGCCACCCATCACTGGGTGACAGTCATTGGCTGATGGGTGTCCCAAAAAGCTGCACGCAATGACTGTCACCCAGTGAGGGTTAGTAGGGCTCGGAAAGAGGGGCGGCGCGCTTGAGGCGCGCCCACATCTGCTGCTTGGCGCGCGGGTCGGAGAGCGCCGCGGCAAAGCCGCCGAGGTTGAGGACGCGCATGCCACAGAGCTGGACGACGTAGCCGGGCTCGAGCATCGCCTCCTCGAAGCTCTCGATGATCGTGAGGTCGTCGGCATACGCTTCGCGCAGCGCCGCGGCGGCGGCATCGTCGCAGCAGACGAGCGTCGCCGGGTCGAGCGCGCTGACCGCCTCGCGCAAAAGCCCCTCAGGAAGCGCCTCGCCCGCGTCGTCGCAGGTCAAAAGCCATTCCCAGTCCTCTGGCGCATACCCCAGCGCCTTGAGCGACGCCTTGAGCGCGACACCGTCCGCGCCCGAGAACGGCTCCGCGCCGCCAGCCTCCTCGGCCGTCCGCTCTCCCTTGGCCACAAGGATCGGCGAGAACGCGTTGCCCCCGGCGCGCACCCCGCGCGCGGCGAGGCCGTCCAGCTCGGCGGTCGTTTTTTGCACACAGGCCTCGCGGCGCTGATCTGCTGCGGATGACATCTGGCTTCCTCCTGGGTCGGCTGCACCATAACAGTGTAATTCGGGTATACCTCCCATCAAGCAAAGACTCGCGGGCCGCAGCGCCCGCAATCAGACCGGAGGTCGCCATGTCCGTCAAAGAGATTCAGTCCGAGGAGCTCTCGCAGATCCTCGCCGCCGCCCAAAAGCCCGTGCTCGTCGATTTCTGGGCGCCCTGGTGCGGCCCGTGCCGTGCGCTCGGCCCCGTGGTCGAGGAGGTCTCCGGCGAGCTCGCCGGCGAGCTCGACTTCTACAAGATGAACGTCGACGACAACTACGACTTCGCCATGCAGAATAAGATCGTCTCGATCCCCACGGTGATGATCTTCAAGGACGGCAAGGTCGCCCATCGCATGGTCGGCGCGCTGCCCAAAGACGCGCTCATCAAAGAGATCCGCGCCCATATCTAGCACCCCTGCAGCCCCCCGGCACCTTCGCCGGGGGCTTCTTTTTTCGGGGAGAAGGATAGGGCTTACCCTCCCCTGACACAGGGATGATAGAATTCGGTTTCTTACAGGTCCCGCAAACCCGGCGTTAGGAAATCATCTTGAGCAACCTCGCAAAGCGCTCCTCTCAGCTCGCGCGCTCCATGGCCGGTCTCGCGCGCAGGAACGTCCGCCTGCTGGTGGCGCTCGCGGCCGCGCTCGTTTTCCTCTACCTCCTCGAGGAGGTCGGCGAGGGCGAGATCATGAAGCTCGACACCCTCGCCTACCGGCTCTTCGTCGAGAAGCTCCGCAGCGACCCCATCACCTCCGTCATGAAGAGCTTCACCGGCCTGCTCGACATCCCGGTCCTGCTCGTGATGACGCTCATCGTGACGGCGTTCGCGCCGGGCAAGGCGCCGGGGCGCTGCGTCGCCGCGAACCTCATCGGCTCGCTCGTGCTCAACGTCGTGCTCAAGCAGATCATTCAGCGGCCGCGCCCGGACGGCTTCCGCCTGATCGCCGAGACGGGCTACAGCTTCCCCTCCGGCCACTCGATGATCTCGATGGCGTTCTTCGGCCTGCTGGTGTGGATGGTCTGGACCTACGAGAAAGACCGCCGGTTCCGCCTGATCTGGTGCGCGCTCTTCTCGCTCATCATCGTGATGGTCGGCGTGAGCCGCATCTACCTGGGCGTCCACTATGCGAGCGACGTGCTCGCGGGGTTCTGCGTGTCGCTGATCTGGCTCGCGTTCTACACGAAGGTCGTGGCACCCGCGTTCATGGCGCAAGGGGAATAAGCGCCTCTTTGTTTTCCGGCTATTCGCCCAGCGTGATGATCTCCGCGGAGACGACCTTGCCCGCAGCGTCGTCGCAGATAATGCGCCCCATCGAGGGCTTCGAGCGACGCGGATAGGTGGGGCTGCCCGGGTTCATGACGAGCGTGCCCGTCCACTCGTCACGTGTGACGAAGGGCGTGTGGGTGTGCCCGCAGATAGCGATGTCGCACTTGAGCAGGTTCAGCCGCTCGCGGTAGTGGACGACCTGCCAGCGCAGGCCGCTGCCGAAGAAGATCTTCCGCGCCTTGACCATGGGGCCGTAGTCGCCCGACCAGTCGTTGTTGCCGAGGCACGCCTGCACAGGGGCGAACATCTCGAGCCGGCGATAGTCGGAAAGCGAGCAGATGTCGCCCGCGTGCACGATGACGTCCGCGCCGCGCAGCTGCTCGAGCAGCTGCGGCGAGAGGAACCCGTGCGTGTCCGAGATGATGTCGTAGCGCGTGGTCGACAAGTCGTCCTCCCCTGCCCTAGAGGCCCAAGGCGCGCTTGAGCGCAACGACGCGGCGGCGAGAGACGCTGATCTTCTTGCCCTCGATGCCGTTGATGCCCAGCTGCAGGATGCCCGAGCTGATGACCTCGACGTCCTCGACGTACTCGAGGTTGACGATGTAGCCGCGGTGCACGCGGAAGAACCCGTGCGGTGCGAGCTTCTCCTCGAGCTTGGCCAGGCTGATCGTCGAGAGGAACCGGTCGTTGTCGGTATAGATGCAGGAGTAGTCGTCCTTGGCCTCGATGTAGCGGATCTGGTCGATGGGCACGAGGACCTTGCGACCGCTCTTCACCACCGGGATGCGCTCGACGGAGGAGTGGGCCTGGGCCGCGGCGGGCTCGGCCTTGGGGGCGCGGGCCTCGACCTTGTCGAGCGCGAGCTCCAGGCGGTCGGACTCAACGGGCTTCATGAGGTAATCGACCGCGTCGACGCCGAAGGCCTCGACGGCGTACTCGCTGTACGCGGTGACAAAGACGATCGCGGGCGGGTTCTTGAGCTTGTGGAGCGCCTCGGCGAGCTGCATGCCGCTCGTCTTTGGCATCGAGATGTCGAGGAACATGACGTCGGCCTTGGCCTCCATGAGCTTCTCGACCGCCTCGCGGGCGCTCGAGGCCTCGGTGATGGACTCGACGCGACCGGTCTCCTCGAGCAGGAACCTTAGCTCGGAGCGGGCAGGGGCCTCGTCGTCAACGATCATCGCGCGCATGCAAAAACTCCTCTGAACGGGCCACCTAAACGCAGCTACTAAACGTTTGAATGTTACTCTTTCGTGACATTTGTCGCAAGCCCCTTCGCCGCGCCGCAGAGCCTGACGGTGACGCAGGTGCCCTCGCCCGGCCTCGAGACGACCTCGACGCCGCTGCCGGGCTCGTAGAAGCGCTCGACGCGCTCCATGACGTTCTTGAGCGCCATGCCGGCGCCGCGCTTCCGACCGCTGCCCACGGGCGTGGGGGCGGGCTTTTCCTGCCCATCGCCCGGCTCGAGGAGTCGGCGCGCCGCCTCCTCGGTCATGCCGAGGCCGTCGTCGGCGACGGCGATGAGCACGTCGTCGCCGTCGGTCACGGCGTGGATGTCGATGGAGAGGGGGCCGGTGTCGCGCATGGCGTGGCGCACGGCGTTCTCCACGATGGGCTGCACCACGAAGGAGGGGACGAGCAGGTCGTCGACCCCTTCCGTCAGGTGCTCGGTCTCGATGATCCGATCCTCGCCGAAGCGGGCCTTCTCGATGGTGAGGTAGCGGCGGGTCTGCTCGAGCTCCTGCGAGAGCGGGATCATGCCCGACTCGGAGCTCTCGAGCGTGTGGCGGTAGAACAGCGAGAAGTCGCGCAGCAGCGAGCGGGCGCGCATGGGGTCGGTGCGGCACAGCGACGCGATGGTGTTCAGCGTGTTGAAGAGGAAGTGCGGGTTGATCTGCGCCTGCAGCGCCTTGACCTCGGCGCGGGCCGTGAGCTCGGCCTGGGCGTCGAGCTCATAGGACGAGAGCTGGGTCGACAGCAGCATGCCGAGCCCGCGGGCGATGGCCAGCTGCGTGCGGTCCATGTCGCGGTCGTGCGAATAGTAGAGCTTGATCGTGCCCACGGCCTCGTCCTGCACGACGAGCGGGACGATGACGCCGAACGAGTTACCCGGGATCGCGATGCCGGCGGCGAACCGGCGCGGCTCCTGCATCTCCTGGTCCATGGCGTAGAACGTCTCGGTCCGCTTGGACTTGAGCACCTCACGCGTGGGGCGCGAGTTCTCGTCGCCCGGAGCGTAGGCCACGTTGAAGCTGCCATCGTAGGCGAGCACGCGGTTCGCGTCGGTGATGGCGACGCCGGCCGCGTTCGTCTCGGGAAGAAGGAGCGCGCAGATAGCCTGGGCGTTCTCGGGCGTGAGGCCGCCGCGGAGGTGCTCCAGGGTGTTCGTCGCCACGCGCAGGGTTCGCTCGGTCGCCTGCGAGCGCGTGTCGTCGGGCGTGAGGTTGATCGAGCCGGCGACCACGATGACGGCGGCGGCGAACGTGCCGGCGATGAGGCAGGGCAAGACCTTGGCGAACGCGAGCCCCCAGGCGAGGAGGCAAAGCGAGATGACCCCGCCGACCGCGAGGACCATGTCGGCGCGGTGCGTGGGCGGGTACCCGTTGGGACGAGGCATCGGTTACAGACCTCCCGTGGATCCGGGGTCGGGGACGGACAGCGCGATGCCCGAGAGCGGCGCGTCGGAGGGCTTCTGCGCCGGGCTCAGCGCGGCGCGGCCGCAGACGTCGCCCGTGCGCAGGATGGCCGCCTGCAGGTAACGGTCGTCCCAAATGGCGGACATGACGCCCGGCCAGGTCATCGAGAAGCTCAGGTAGCGCGAGGCGTTCTCGCGGGCGAACTTATCGGCGTCACGGATGCCCCTGACGATGATGCGCAGGTAGGCGAGGCGATCCGGGCCGGCGACGAGGCGGCGCAGCGCGGTGCTGCGCACGCGGGAGCGCACCTGGTCGCACAACCACGGCGCCGGGTACGGCATGAGCGACTCCGGGGTGATGGTGCGCAGGTCGCGGCGGGCGTTGAGCACCTCGAGCTTGCGGTACTCGTAGAACCAGCGGTACACGTCCTGCATAAAGACGGACGCGTCGGAGGCGGTCTCCTCAGGCGGGCAGAGCCGCACGCACCAGTCGTTGTCGAACCAGCAGTCGAGGCCATGGCTGCGCAGGTTGAGCACGTAGTCGAGGTCGTCGCCGCGGGTGATGTAGGGGTCGAACGGGATGCGCGTGTACGCCTCGGCGTGGATCGCGCAGCAGCCGCCGCACATGTGGTTGGAGCGCGTGACGCGGTTCTTGGCCTTCTGGGCGCGCTCCATGACCTTGTTGAACTGCGGCGCCTTGGTCCAGTAGCGCTCGGTCCAGCTCTTTGTGGGGTTCGCGTAGGGCGAGCCGTCCTCGTCGATGAAGAAGCCCGACTTGGCGAGGATCTTCAGGTCCTGCCGCGTGTAGGCGGAAAGCCCGAACACCGCCTTCGAGAGGAAGTCCGGGTCCTCCGCGACCTCGTCGTCGTACATGAAGACAGCGACGTCGTGGCCGAACACGCACGCGACCGCGAGGCCGAGGTTCTTTATGGCGCCGTAGCCGCGAAGCGAGACGGCCTCCCCCGCCGCCGAGGGCACGACGCGGCCGACGGCGGACATGATGCGCTCGCCCTCCTCGGGCCCGACCACGAGCGGGTTCAAGTCCGGGTGGGAGCGGCAGATGCTGTTCACGCGGGCGCGGGCCGCCTCGCGGCACGACTTCGGCGCCACGACGAGCACGGCGACGCGCAGGACGCCGCGGACCTGCTCGAGGGACGCCAGGCAGCTCTCGAGCTCGGGCAGGGGCTTATCGATGGGGGTGGTGTAGTCGTAGACGCCGCGCTCGCCCAGCTCGCCGGGCTGATTGCCCTCGGCCCAATAAGAAGGTATGACAATGATGGGGTTCACGCGGTCTTGTGCCCAATCTGCGAGCGATGGTCTACAGGCTGGCCAGGCGCTCGGGGCGCTCGGCGCTCAGTGTTAATATACCCCCATATCCAGGCGGGCGGGCACCGCATCCCACCTCGCCCGCTTTTGAATAAGACGACTGCAACAATCGCCCGGGCGCCGCGCTCGCCGGCGGCGGGCTTTGGAGGTATTTATGGGCGTTCGCTCGATGTTGGCATGCGCTGCGGCGGACGTGGCCCACTGGGGCCTCTCTTCCGTCCTTCGCCGCGGCGGCGGGAACATCCCCGGCGTCATCGCGCTGAAGCTCGACCCGGGTATCATCGCGGACCTGGCGGCCGGGCTCGACGGTTCCATCGTGGTCACCGGCACGAACGGAAAGACGACCACGAACGGCCTCATCGCCGACGGCCTGGCCGCGGCCGGCTTCGACGTGGTGTGCAACCGCGCCGGCAACAACATGCAGACCGGCATCGCCGCCGCCATGGTGGCGGGGCGCCGCGGCGGCGCGACGTCCGGCAAGAAGGCCTCCCGCGGCCGCTTCGGCGCCTTCGAGTGCGACGAGCTCTACACCGTCCGCGTCCTTCCACAGCTCAAGCCCCGCGCGCTCGTGCTGTTGAACCTCTTCCGCGACCAGCTCGATCGCTACGGCGAGATCGACCACACGCAGGAGGTCATCGCCGAGGCGCTGCGCAGGTCGCCGCAGACCACGCTGATCTACAACGCCGACGACCCGCTGTGCGCCGCCGTCGCCGCGCGCGTGGACAACCCGAGCCTCGGCTTCGGCATCGACGAGCCCACGGGCCTCGAGGCCGACCGCGTGAGCGACTCCAGGTTCTGCGCCATGTGCAACGCGCCCCTGGACTATGAGTACGTGCACTACGGGCAGCTCGGCAAGTACCGCTGCCCCAAGTGCGGATGGTCGCGCCCCGAGCTCACATACGCCGCGCGCGACGTCGAGCTCAGGTGCGGCAACCAGGGCGGGTACTCCTGGGACGTCTGCGGGCCAGATGGCTTCCGCCGCCGCGTGAAGACGCGCTACAACGGCCTTTATATGGTCTTCAACGTTACCGCCGTCGCCGCGGCGCTCGAGTTCGCGGGCGCCGGCACGGACGCCCTCGACGAGGTGATCTCGCGCTACGAGCCCGCAGGCGGCCGCATGAAGACCTGGCACGCGCTCGGCCGCGACGTGGTGAGCAACCTGGCGAAGAACCCCGCCGGCTTCGACCGCATGATCAGCGAGGTCCGCGCGGCCGGCGGGCGGCTCATGGCCTTCTTCCTCAACGACAACGACGCCGACGGGCACGACATCAGCTGGATCTGGGACGTCGACTTCGAGAAGCTCTGCGAGCTCGACCTCCAGCGGGTCTTCGTCGGCGGCACGCGCCGCAACGACCTGCAGGTGCGCCTCAAGTACGCGGGCATAAACGCGCAGCTCATCGATGGCATCGAGGACGCCGTGCGCGGCTGCTTCGGCGCCGACGCGTCTCTTCCGCTGCACTCGGTGGCCAACTACACCGTGTTCCCCCAGGTGACGGCCGACCTCAAGCGCCTCGACGGCACCGAGCGCCCCGAGGGCACGCGCGCCGCGATCGCGCCGAAGGCCCGCGTGAACCTCGGCTGCTACGCCGACGCCAGCATCCGGGCCGAGCAGCTCGGCCGCCCGCTGCGCATCGTCCACCTGTACCCCGACGCGCTCAACCTCTACGGCGACGGCGGCAACATCGCCTCGCTGCGCCAGCGCTGCGAGTGGCGCGGCATCCCCGTGCACGTCGACCGTGTGCTCATGGGCGAGGCGCTCGACCTCTCCGACGCCGACGTCGTGCTTCTGGGCGGGGGCGCGGACCGCGACCAGCTCGCCGTCTGCAAGGAGCTGCTGGCACAGAAGGAGAAGCTCACCGCCTACGTCGAGTCCGACGGCGCGCTGCTGGCCATCTGCGGCGGCTACCAGCTGCTCGGCCGCTTCTACATGATGGGCGACGAGCGGGTCGAGGGCCTTGCCGTCATCGGCGCCGAGACCCGCAGCGGCGACGGCCGCATGATCCACAACGTGGCCATCGACTCCCCCGTCGCGTCATCGCCCATCGTCGGCTTCGAGAACCACGGCGGCCGCACCTACCTCGACGACGGCGAGAAGCCCCTCGGCACGCCGCTCGTGGCCGGCACCGGCAACAACGAGTTCGACGTCGGCGAGGGCGTGCTGCACAAGGGCGTGGTGGGCACGTATTTCCACGGGCCGATCCTGCCCAAGAACCCGCAGGTCGCAGACTGGCTGATCGCGCATGCGCTGCGCCGCCGGGGCATCGAGACCGAGCTCCCCGCCCTCGACGACTCCTACGAGGACGCGGCCCACGACGTCGCGCTGGCCATCGTCAAACGCGGCTAGGCCGGGCACATAGCCTCGATAAGGGCGCAGGCCCCGCACACCGCGGGCCCGCGCCCTTCTTTGTATACGGAGACGAGGCCGCGCAGCGGCTCGGCGGCCTTCGCTGCCCCGCCGGCGGACCTTACAAAACCGCAACCGGGCCGTAAGGTGATTCGATGGCAGCCAAGGTGCCGCTGAGCGAGCATAGTTCCCGACAAACGTCGATCGAAGCCCGTGGGCGAGGCCCGCGGCACGTGAGGAAGGATCGCCATGGGTAACCACTTCAAGCCCGCCCAGGGGACGACGAGCAAAAGGACGACCGCCGCCCGCCGGGCCCCGCAAGGGACCGTTCTCTCCGTCCAGCACCTCGAGAAGGTCTACGGCAACCGCGGGCGCGGCGGCGCCGGCGCCACGACGCGCGCCCTCGCGGACGTGAGCTTCAACGTCGAGGCCGGCGAGTTCGTCGCCATCATGGGCGCGTCGGGCTCGGGCAAGTCGACCTTACTCAACTGCGTCTCTACCATCGACTCCGCCACGAGCGGGCACGTCTTTGTCCACGGCACCGATGTCACGGCGATGCGCAGCGGCGAGCTCGCGCGCTTCCGCCGCGAGCAGCTCGGCTTCATCTTCCAGGACTCGAACCTGCTCGACACGCTCACCGCACGCGAGAACGTGGCGCTGCCGCTCACCATCGCGCGCACGCCGTCCAACGAGACCCTTGTCCGCGTGGACAAGATCGCTCGCCACCTGGGCATCGAGCAGACGCTCGACAAGTACCCCTACCAGCTCTCGGGCGGCCAGCAGCAGCGCGTTGCCGCGGCGCGCGCCCTCGTGACGAGGCCCGCCGTCATCATGGCCGACGAGCCCACCGGCGCGCTCGACTCGAAGAGCGCCCGCGTGCTGCTCGAGTGCCTCGAGCAGATGAACCGAGAGCTCGCCTCGACCATCCTCATGGTCACCCACGACAGCTTCGCCGCAAGCTTCACGGGCCGCGTGCTCTTTATCCGTGACGGCCGCGTGTTCACCGAACTGCGACGCGGCGACGCGAGCCGCCGCGCGTTCTTCGACCGCATCATGGAGGTCGTGGCGATGATGGGAGGCGAGGGTTCCGATGCTCTGTAAGCTCGCCTGGGGCAACGTCCGGCGAGCCGGCCGCGACTACCTCATCTACCTGCTCACGCTCACGCTGGGCGTCACCGTCTTCTACGCGTTCAACACCATCAGCATGCAGGTCGACCTCGTAGGCATCGCGAGCGACGCCGAGGGCGTGGCGACGATGCTCGGAAACATCCTGGGCGGCCTCACCGTTTTTCTCGGCGCGATCATGGGCTTCCTCATGGTCTACGCGAACAACTTCATCATGCGCAGGCGCAATAAGGAATTCGGCCTGTACCAGGTCCTCGGCATGAGCCGAGGTCAGGTGGCGCGCATCATGGCCCTGGAGACCCTCATCGTCTCGCTCGCCGCGCTCGCGATGGGCATCGCCCTGGGCGTGGGCCTCTCGCAGCTCATGGTCTTCTTCACGGCCTCGCTATTCAAGACGCAGGTCGCGAACTTCCGCTTCATCTTCTCGCCCGAGGCGCTCGGGCTCACCGTCGAGTGCCTCGCCGTGATCTTCGCCGTGACGCTCGTGTTCAACCTGCGCGTCGTGGGCAAGTCCCGCCTGACCGACCTCATGAGCTCGGGTCGGCACAACGAGCAGGTCAAGACGCGCAACCCCTGGCTCTCGGGCGC
>NZ_DAWEMK010000036.1:11132-17068 GCF_052362415.1 Paratractidigestivibacter sp.
GCGGTGTGCGTGATCGGCGGCGCGCTCATCGGCACGGCATACGCCCGCCTCATTCGCGACGGGCTTCCCATCACGGCGACGGGCAACGAGCTCGCGAGCGCGACGACGCAGTTCGGCATCACCACGCTCATGGTGACCGTGGGCACTGTGCTCTTCTTCTTTGGCCTCTCGGGGCTTCTGCTCAAGCTCTTCCAGATGGCGCGGGGCGTCTACTGGCGCGGGCTCAACGTCTTCACGCTGCGGCAGCTCTCGGCCAAGGTGAACACCGTCTCGTTCTCGATGGCCGTAATCTCGATGATCCTCTTCCTCGCCATCACCTCCGTTACCGCAGGCATGTCAATCGTGAGCGCGATGATGGGCGGGCTCGAGCGCTCGAACCCCGTGGACTTCAGCCAGACCCTCTGGTACAACGGCGCAGAGTCTGACGGGACGTCAGCAGACGGCACCCCCGTGAGCTACACCATGGTCGACGCTCCCCTCGACCTCGCGGCCGAGTACCAGGCCATGGGCATCGACCTTGGCTCGGTGAGCGACTCGACGGTCCAGCTCGACATCTACTATCCCCAGACCAAGCAGGAGCTGCTCGATGCGAATGCGCCCGCCAGTCCCCTGCGTCTCCGCGAGCTTGGCAAGCAGGCGGGGGCCACGTTGCCCGCGGGCCTGGAGAACTCGGACGTGGAGAGCCACGGGCTCTATGTCCTCAGGGAGAGCCAGTACAACGCACTTCTCGCCTACCGCGGCAAGCCCCAGGTAGACCTCGGCAGCGATGGGTACCTCATCAGCTGCGACATGGGCGAGTCCATCTCAAACTACTACGACAAGATCCTGGCGGCAGGGGTTCCCGTGCGCCTGGGCGGCCACGAGCTGCGCCCCGCGGAGAAGTCCGTCGACGTTGCGAACAGCGCGATCGCGGACTCTGCCATGGGCTCGAACCCCGGTACTCTCATCGTACCGGATGAGGTCGTGGACGACGCTGACCTGTACCCCTCGTTCTCGAGCCTGCTCGTCAACTACAAGCGTGGCGTGAGCGTCGAGCAGGGTAACGCCATGCTCTCCAGCCGCACCGGCACCACCAGCAGTGAGGTCAGGGAGGGTGCCTCGGTCCCCGCATTCTGGGGCGCCTCGGTCACGCGCAGCGAGATGTTCTCCCAGATGAACTCCATAAACGGCACCGTGAGCTACCTCGCCATCTACATCGGCTTCGTTCTCGTGATAGCCTGCGCGGCGATCCTCGCGATCCAGCAGCTCTCGAGCGTGTCCGACGCCGGGCGCAACTACCGCGTGCTCTCCGAGCTCGGCTGCGACATGGGCCAGATCACGCGCTCGGTCCTCGCGCAGCAGGCGGTGTTCTTCCTCTTCCCCCTCGCGGTGGGCGCGGCGCACTCCGTCGTGGCGCTCAAAGTCGTCATCGACCTCGTCAAGACCTTCGGCGGCCTCACGATCAGTGGCATGGTCGGCGTCACCTGCGCGATCTTCCTAGCCGCATACGGCGGCTACTTCCTCGTGACCTTCGCGATGAGCCGCGGCATCGTGCGGGAGGCGATTCGGGCGCGCAAGGGCGAGTAGGCACGCCGCGCGCAATGAGGCACTGCAAATAAGCGCTGCTCAGGGGGGGTCGGCCACAGGGCCGACCCCTATTTTCTCGCTTCCCCCTCCGCTGGCCGCGCCTCTCGCTAACCCTCGAGATAGTGCATCTTGTTCGCGGGGAACCCGAGCGTCACGGCAAATCCCTCGCCCTCGGCGGAGTCGACGGAGACCTCCACGCCCATCTTGGTCGCGAGGCGCCACACGAGCCATAGGCCCAGGCCGGTCGAGTGCTTGTGGGAGCGGCCGTTGTCCCCGGTGAACCCCCGGTCGAAGACGCGCGGCAGGTCGGCCTCGGCGACGCCGCAGCCGTTGTCCCGCACCGCGAGCTCGACGCGCTCGGCGGCCAGGCCCTCGTCGACGAGGCGGGCGTCGAGCCACACCTGCGGGCCGCCCTCGGCGTCTGCCCTCGCGTAGCGCGCGCTGTTCTGGAGCAGCTGGCCCAGCATGAAGACGAGCCACTTGCTGTCGGTGAAGACCGGAAGCGAGAGCCCCTCGCCCAGGCGCGGCGTCACCTTTGCGCCGATGAGCAGGCTCGCGTTGGCGCGAACGGCGGCGCTGACGATCTCGCGGAGCTCGTACTTCCGCACGAGGAAGTCGCGGTCGAGCGTCTCGGAGCGGGCGTAGAAGAGCGCTTGCTCGATGTAGCCCTCGACGCGCGTGAGCTCATCGCCGACGGCGCGCAGACGGGGCACAAGGGAATCGTAGCCTGGGGCCTCCGAGCCGGCGGCGCCGACCGACGACAGAATCGGGGCCTCCTCCTCGAGGTTCGCGAGCGCGAGGCGCGCCGCCGTGATGGGGCTCTTGGCCTCGTGCACCCAGGTCTCTACGTAGGCGCGGTACTCCTCGACCGCGCGGCGCTGCTCGGCGACCTCGTCGGCGGCCGCCTTGGAAAGATCCACGATGGCATCGGACGCCGCGCGCGCCTCCGCGCCGTGCGGCTCCGCCATGAGCTCGCGAGCGGCGCGGACCGCGTCGGGCGAGTCCTTGAGAGACTCGACCGAGCCCCAGAACTCCCGGTCGCGCCGATAGCCGATTCCGAGCGCTAGGGCGGCCGCAAGCGCCACGAGCGCGAGCACCAGCGCGACGAGGTCAGCTGAAGCGGACGTGACGCACAGCACGAGCGCAAGAAGCCCCTCGAGCACCAAAAGGACCGCGAGCTGCGGCACCCGCGAGCGGATGTAGGCCCCCGGCCTCACGGGCGCACCGCGTAGCCCTGGCCACGATGCGTGACGAGGTAGTCCTTGACACCGATCCTGGTAAGCTGCGATCGCAGGCGGTTAATGTTGACGGTGAGGGTGTTGTCGTCCACGAACGCCTCGGAATCCCACAGCTCACGCATGAGGTCCTCGCGCGAGACGATGGCGGGCGCGCGGCGCATGAGCAGCGCGAGGATGCGGACCTCGTTCTTCGTGAGCTCGACGGAGCCTTCCGCCGCGGAGGCCGTCGACCGCGAGAGATCGAGCGAGATGCCGCCGTGCTCGAGCACCGATCGCGCCGCCCCGCCGCCCGCGCGCCTGAGCAGCGCCGATATGTGCGCCAGGAGCACGCGGGGGCTGTAGGGCTTCGGCACGAAGTCGTCCGCGCCCAGCGTCATGGCCACGACCTCGTCGGCCTCGGTCGTGCGGCTCGTGAGCACGATGATGGGCACATCGGAGCTCGCGCGCAGCTCGCGGCAAACGAGCTGGCCGTCCGTGCCCGGCAAGGTCAGGTCGAGAAGCACGAGGTCCGGAGCGGCGGCAAGGGCGAGCTCCGCGGCGCGCGGAAAATCCTCGCAGGCGCCCGTCTGATACCCTTCGCGCTCGAGCAGGCGAATGAGCTCGGCACGGATAGGCTCGTCGTCCTCTATCACATAGATCTTCGGCACACGTCGCTCCTTCGCGGGTTCATCCCGGATCGGTTCCTTCAGAGGCTCCTCAAGCTTCCATTCTCCCGCATCAGGTGACCACGATGCCGAGAAAACCGCCCTTCGTCGGTGCCATCCGCTGTCGAAGCCGCTCTCGGCCCAACTCGTCCGCAGCTCAGCCGCCCTCGAACCAATCGCCCGAAGCGTACAAAGAAGGCCCGCCACCAAAAGGTGACGGGCCTGGAAGAACTAGCTTAGGCGATGATTACGCGTCGGCGTACATAGCCTTGAGCTTGAGGAGGTGCTGGTAGCGAGCCATAGCGGCGTCCTCGTTCTCCTTGAAGAGCTCCTTGGCGCGCTCGGGGAAGGCGCGGACGAGGCGGCTGTAGCGAGCCTCGTTCATCAGGAAGTCCTGGTAACCGCCCGCCGGCTCCTTGGAGTCGAGCGAGAACTTCTTGCCAGCCGGGGCGGCCGGGTTGAAGCGGTAGAGGTTCCAGTAGCCGCAGTCGACGGCGCGCTTCATCTCGAGCTGGCAGTTCTTCATGCCACCCTTGATGGAGTGCATCTCGCAGGGGCTGTAGCCGATGATCAGGGACGGGCCGTCGTAGGCCTCGGCCTCCTGGATGGCCTTCAGGGTCTGAGCGGGGTTGGCGCCCATAGCGACCTGCGCGACGTAGACGTAGCCGTAGGTCATGGCGATCTCGGCGAGGGTCTTCTTCTTGGTCACCTTGCCGGCGGCAGCGAACTGCGCGACCTGGCCGAGGTTGGACGCCTTGGAAGCCTGGCCGCCCGTGTTGGAGTAGACCTCGGTGTCGAAGACGAAGACGTTGACGTTGTGGTTCGAGGCGAGGACGTGGTCCAGGCCGCCGAAGCCGATGTCGTAGGCCCAGCCGTCGCCGCCGAAGATCCAGAAGGACTTCTTGGTGAGGTAGGACTTGTCGGCCAGGATGGCCTTGGCGGTGTCGGAGCCGTTCTCCTCGAGCGCCTTGACGTACTCGGCGGCAGCGGTCTTGGAGCCCTCGGCGTCGTTGCGGGAGTCGAGCCAAGCCTGAGCAGCGGCCTTGAAGCCCTCGCTCACGCCGTCGGCGGCGATGAGAGCCTCGGTGTCGGCGACGAGCTTGTCCTGGACGGCCTGGTAGCCGACCTCGAAGCCGAGGCCGTGCTCAGCGTTGTCCTCGAACAGCGAGTTGTTCCACGCCGGGCCGTGGCCGCAGGCGTCGACCGTGTAGGGCGAGGTAGCGGCGGGGTTGCCCCAGATGGAGGAGCAGCCGGTGGCGTTGGAGATGAACATGCGGTCGCCGCAGACCTGGGTCACGAGGCGAGCGTAGCTGGTCTCGGCGCAGCCGGCGCAGGAGCCGGAGAACTCGAGCAGCGGCTTCTTGAACTGGGAACCCTTGGTGTTGTTGGCGATGGCCTCGGGCTTCTCGGAGACCTTGTTGACGCAGTAGTCGAAGACCGGCTGCTCGTCGAGCTGCTCCTCCTGGGGAACCAGGGTGAGGGCGTCCTTCGGGCAGGCGGTGACGCAGAGGTTGCAGCCCATGCAGTCGAGCGGGCTGACGGCCAGGGTGAACTTCATGCCCTTGACCTTCGGGCCCATGGCGTCGAGGGTGCGCAGGTTCTCGGGCGCCGCGGCGACCTCGTCATCGGTGAGGATGAACGGGCGGATTGTGGCGTGCGGGCACACGAAGGCGCAGGAGTTGCACTGGATGCACTTGGACTCGTCCCACTTCGGGACCATGACCGCGACGCCGCGCTTCTCGTACGCAGAGGCGCCGAGCTCCCACTGGCCGTCGATGTGGTCGGCGAAGGCCGAGACGGGCAGGGAGTCGCCGTCCATGCGGTTGATCGGCTCGAGGAGCTCCTTGACCTGCTTGACGATGGCCGCGCGGCCCTCGAGCGTGAGCTCCTTGGGAGCGTCCTCGGCGGTCGCCCAGTCGGCGGGTACCTCGAACTTGCGGAACGCGGTGGCGCCGGCGTCGATGGCCTTGTGGTTGGCGTCGACGATGGCCTGGCCCTTCTTCATGTAGGACTTGGTGGCCGCGTCCTTCATGTACTGGAGGGCGTCCTCGGCGGGCAGGACCTTGGCCAGGGCGAAGAAAGCGGACTGCAGCACGGTGTTCGTGCGCTTGCCCATGCCGACCTTGGCGGCCAGGTCGATGGCGTCGATGAGGTAGACGGTCACGTTGTTCTTGGCGATGTAGCGCTTGGCCACGGCCGGGAGGTGCTCAGCGAACTCCTCGTCGGACCACTGGCAGTTGACCAGGAAGGTGCCGCCCGGCTTGACGTCGCGGACCATCTTGAAGCCCTTGACGATGTAGGAGGGGTTGTGGCACGCGACGAAGTCGGCCTTGGTCACGTAGTACGGCGAGCGAATCGGGGAATCGCCGAAGCGCAGGTGGCTGACGGTGACGCCGCCGGTCTTCTTGGAGTCGTACTGGAAGTACGCCTGGACGTACTTGTCGGTGTGGTCGCCGATGATCTTGATGGAGTTCTTGTTCGCGCCGAC
>NZ_DAWEMK010000037.1:0-1185 GCF_052362415.1 Paratractidigestivibacter sp.
CGAAGGGGTTCGACGTCGTCGTGATCTCGGGCGGAGACGGGACCGCGTCCTCGGTGCTCATGGCGCTCGCAGGAAGCGGCGTGCCCACCTGTGTGTTCCCTTCCGGGACGGCGAACCTCTTTAACGCGAACCTCGGCAACACGCCCGAGCCCCAGTCGCTCGCACGCGCATGCAGAATCGGCAAGACCGCCGACGTCGACCTCGGGGTGATCTCTTGGACAGACGATAAGGGCGCCGCTCACGAGCGGGGGTTCGCGCTGATGAGCGGCACCGGATACGACGCCCAGCTCATGCAAGCAGCCCTGCCGAACAAGGCGGCGCTCGGACAGGCGGCTTACTATGCCGCGGCCCTCGAGAATCCGCGACCCGAGGTGGTCGACTTCACCGTCACCGTCGACGGGCAGAAGCACACGTGCCACGGCATCATGTGCCTCGTCGCGAACAACGCGATGATCCAAAACGAGATCCAGATCGTCCCTAACTGCAGGATGGACGACGGGCTCCTGGACGTCATGGACCGCGAGGGCAATAAGCTCGGACGCCCGCACATAAAGACCTTCCGCGGCGCGAACATAGTCGTCGAGACGAGCGAGCCCGTGCCCCTGGAGGTCGACGGGGAGTCGGAGGGCTGCGCCGTAACGAGGTACGAGGCCCGCGCGCTGCCGGGCGCCGCGCGCGTGATCGTCGACGCGATGAGCCCCTACGGCAAGAACGCGCAGGTACGCGAGGGCTTCGGTGGCACCGAGGACGTCGATTACCCGAAGTAGACGCCGAGAAATTGCATGTGCCGGTCTTCATGAGCCTTAAATTATGGCGAAGTCGCGGTACCGAAGCTGGGCCTACCCCAAAGAAGCCGCTCAGCGGAGGTCGGCAGGAAAGACGACGCCGAGCTGGCGGCGGGCCTCATCCATCACGCGAAGGGTGCCGAGGGTAACGTCGCGCCAACGCGCGAGGTCCTTCCGGCCGCGGACGCCGTCGACGAAATCGGAGATCTCGCAGGCCATGTCGTGGGCGGGCGGGCGTGCATCGATGCGCCGGCAGGTACCGGACTCCATCCGGAAGAGCTGCCCTTTATCCTCATGGTCATAAACACGCAGGTTCTCCGGGCAGGAGACCTGGTCCCAGATGAGCGTAGCGCGCTCCCCCTGCACCTCGCAGGAGACCTTGCCGTCCGATACCTTGCCG
>NZ_DAWEMK010000037.1:1195-4238 GCF_052362415.1 Paratractidigestivibacter sp.
CTTTGTCCGCATACCCGAGCGCGAGGACGCCGGAAAGGTCGATCTTGGAGCACTCGTCTGCGGCGTCGCAGCCCGGCGCGTCGACCATGACGCCGACGGCCTGAACGGAGTCCGGCTCGCCGAAGAGCGCGACCGCAGGGGCGACGCAGTAGACGCCGATGTCCATGAGGGCTCCCGCCGCCATGCGAGGGTCGAAGATGTTGACGCGCTCCCCCGCCCTGAGCTTCGCCACGCGCGAGGTCACCTTCGAGAACGAGAGCTCGGCGAGGCGCACGCGTCCTAAGGCGGCAACCTCTCGCTCGATCTGGCCGAAGGTGGTCACGTGCAGATTGCGAACCGCCTCCATAGCGACGACGCCAGTTTGCTCGGCCGCACGGAACACCTCCTCAGCCTCGCGTTCGTTCGCCGAGAAGGACTTCTCGACCAGCACGTGTTTGCCGCAAGAGATCGCCGCGAGTGCCTGCGCCGCATGGGCGGAGTTGGGCGAGGCGATATAGACGGCATCGACGGCGTCGCTCGCGCAGAGCTCGGCTACACCCCCGAAGGAAAGCTCCGCCCCGTGCGCATCGGCGAACTCGCGGGCCCTAGATGCGTCTCGGGAACAGCATCCAACGAGCTCGACCCCCTCGACGTCGGAAAGAGCGGTGATGAACTGCTCGCAGATGCCGCTGGAGCCGATGGTTGCGAAGCGCACCTTGCCCATATATGCCCTCCTAGAGGCTCGCATTGAACGGATTAGGCCTGACGATTTTGATTCTACGTGATGCCACGAGCGAATCGCGGGGATAATGGAGGTCGTAAAACCACGAGGAGGTTCCACCGGATGTACTCATACAAAAGCCGCGTCCGCTACAGCGAGTGCGACGGGGACGGGCGGCTCACGCTCGTCTCGATGATCGATTACCTGCAGGATTGCTCGACCTTCCATAGCGAGGAGCTCGGCCTCGGGTTCCGAGAGCTCAAGCAGAAGGGCTATGGCTGGATCTTGGCCGCCTGGCGCATCGAGATCGACCGTCTTCCCGAGTTCGGGGAAGAGATCGATGTCCGCACCTGGTGCTACGAGATGAAGAGCCTGCACGCCATGAGGAACTTCGAGATCCTCGATGCCAAGGGGACTTCCTGCGTCCGCGCGGAATCGCAGTGGCTTCTCTACAGCCTAAAGGACAACAAGGTCGTCCGCATCCCCTCAGAGCTCGAGGCGTACGTGGAGGACACGCCGAGGATCCCCATGCCGAAGATGCAGCGCAAGCTGCGCGCCGAAGGCCCCGGGACGCAGGCAAGCCCCATAACGGTGGGCGAGCAGTTCCTAGACAGCAACGGGCACGTCAACAACGCCCAGTACGTCCTCATGGCCATCGGGGCTCTTGAGGAGCTCGGTGTGGAGGCGCCGATGTCGACCGTCAGCGTCCAATACCGCTCCATGGCGCGCCTCGGCGACGTCGTGGTTCCCGTCGTCCACGACGCCGAGGACGGCCGGACGATCGAGCTCCTGAACAACATGGGCGAGGTCTACGCCATCGTCAAGCTCCAAGAAAGGTAAGAATCATGGAAACCATTCATGTTGCGGCTGCCGTCATAGAGAACAACAACCAGATACTTGCAGCCAAACGCGCTGACATCGATGGCGAGAACGCCTGGGAGTTCCCCGGAGGCAAGGTCGAGCTGGCGGAGGGGTCCGAGGGCGCGCTGCGCCGCGAGGTCAGAGAGGAGCTCGGCTGCGAGCTCCAGCTCATTCTCCCCTTCGACACCATCGAGTTCGACTACCCCGACTTCCACCTGAGCATGGACGTGTTCATCTGCACGCTCGCCCCAAAGCAGGAGCCAGAAGCCAAGGTGCACGCCGAGCTCAAGTGGGTCTCCAAGGACGAGCTGACCGAAGTCGCGTGGCTCGCGGCCGACCAGATCGCCGCCTATAAGCTCGGGATGTTCTGGGACACGTACTTCTCTGAGCAGCACCTGTAAGTCTCTGACCTATGCGAATTAACGCTGGCAAAACCCAACACAACAGAAGGAGGCCGCGTGAGCTACGCCGACGATATCTTCTGCGCGATGTGCGCGGACATCATAGAGAACGGCACGACGACCGAAGGACAGAAGGTCCGCCCGCACTGGGAGGATGGGACGCCGGCCTACACCATAAAGAAGTTCGGCGTCTGCAACCGCTACGACCTGCGTCGGGAGTTCCCCGCGCTCACGCTGCGCCGAACGGCCCTCAAGTCCGCGATGGACGAGGTTCTATGGATTTACCAGCGCAAATCCAACAACATACACGACCTCCATTCACACATCTGGGACGAGTGGGCCGACGAGACGGGCTCGATCGGCAAGGCCTACGGCTACCAGATCGGCGTGAAGTCGCACTACCCCCAGGGCGACTTCGACCAGATGGACAAGGTCCTCTACGACCTTCGCGAGACACCCTACTCCCGCCGCATCATGACGAACACCTATGTGTTCTCCGACCTTAACGAGATGAACCTCTATCCCTGCGCATACTCCGTCACCTACAACGTGACCCAGGGGCCCGGAGAGGACCGCCCCACGCTAAATCTGCTGCTGAACCAGCGCAGCCAAGACGTGCTCGCGGCCAACAACTGGAACGTGTGCCAGTACGCCATCCTGCTCATGATGGTCGCGCAGGTGAACGATATGATTCCCGGCGAGCTCGTCCACATGATCGCTGACGCGCACATCTACGACCGCCACGTCGACATCGTCGAGGAACTGATCTCGCGCCCGCGCCACGCGGCGCCGAAGGTGACGCTCAACCCCGAGGTCAAGGACTTCTACGCCTTCACGACCGATGACCTCATCGTCGAGGGCTATGAGCACGGCCCGCAGGTCAAGAACATCCCCATCGCCGTATAGGAGTCTCCATGGATGCTACAAAGCCCGCTCCCCTGCCGAATTTCCACGCGATCGTAGCCGTCTGCGACGATTGGGGCATCGGGCGTGCGGGAGACATGCTCGTGCGCAACCGCGAGGACATGCGGTCCTTCGTGCGCCACACCAAGGGCCACACGGTGGTCATGGGCCGAAAGAA
>NZ_DAWEMK010000037.1:4248-4890 GCF_052362415.1 Paratractidigestivibacter sp.
TCGTTATATCGCGCGATGGGTCTTATGCGCCCGACGGGGTCGAGATGGCCCGCACGATCGAGGAGGCCATCAACCTCGCGAGGCGCGACGAAGAAGTCTGGGTCATCGGCGGCGGTCAGGTTTACCAGGAACTTCTTCCTTATTGCTCGTCTGCGGTCGTGACGAAGAACCACTGCACGCGCGACGCGGACACGTTCTTCCCCGATCTCGACGCAGATCCTGATTGGGCCGTCGAGAAGGTCGAGAAGGGCGGCGTCACCAAAGCCGGTATTCCCTTCGACTTCGTCACTTACACGAGGCGCTAACCCTGGGCGTTCGCGTCGGAGATGGCGTTGGACAGCCCGGATACGACGTTTGACCCGCCGTAGAGAGCGTTGAAAAATGCATCATTGCCGTCGGTATCAACCTTCCAAGAACCGTCGTCAGCCTTGGAGAGCGAGAGAACGACGTCGGTGGAAACCACGTCGTCAGAATCAAGGCGCTGGTACAGGAAATCAAAGAGCTTGCCGAGGAGCGCCACGCGGCCGTTGTCCGCGTAGGCGCTCTGAGCATCTTCGGTCTGGGAGTAGTTTGAATAGTCCGCCGCTGCGTTTGATGCGGCGGCAGCGAGGCTCACGTTCGTGATCGTGACCGGGACCGTGG
>NZ_DAWEMK010000037.1:4900-9246 GCF_052362415.1 Paratractidigestivibacter sp.
TGCCCGACCCGTAAATGGTAACGCTAGTTAAGAAGCCTACTCGTAGTCGTTCGTCGCCTCGACGAAGCTCTTGAGCATCTCCTCGCTGTCCTTGCGGCCACGAGCGAGCTCGGCCGCAGCGACGACGGGCACCCAATACATGATCTTCTGCTTGGGCATATCCGCCTTCTCGGAGTACAGATCGAGGTAAAGCTCGGCCTGCTTGGCGTGATACATCTTGAAGAGGATGTAGGTCATCGCCGCATCGGCCTCGGGAAGGCCGCGGGTGACGTGAGCCCAGTCGCAGACGTAGGTCTGGCCATCATCGCCGAGGATGACGTTGGAGGGGTTGAAGTCGCCGTGGCAGATGAACTTGTGGCCGGACATGCGGTCGGCGCGCATCTCGAGCTCGTAGCGAGCGGTCGGGTCGATGTCCTTGTCCTTGTCGATCATCTGCTTGAACTTGGCGCGCTGGGAGTTCAGGAGGATCGGGGCCTTGGTGTCCTGGACCTCGACCTGAAGCTCAACGAACTTCTCGATGAGGGCGCGCATCTCGGCGTCGCTCTTGGCCTCGTCCATCTTCTTGCGAAGCGTGGTGCCGGGGACGTACTCGGTCGAGAGCGCCCAGCCGCCGTCGGCGGTCTGGGAGACCTCGAGGACCTTGGGGACGCGGACGCCGGCCTCGGCGACGCGGGCAAGGTTCACGGCCTCGTTGAAGACGTCGGAAGCCGCCTTGGAGGGCTTGAAGGCCTTGACGATGCGGTTACCGTCCTGGTACACGACCTTCTCGTTGCGCTCGACGAGCACAATCTTCTTGTCGGAGAGTTCCATTTGATACTGCCTCCTTGCATTGATGCCATGCCGAACGTGCTATGAAACATTCTAAGAACGCAGTGCTGGAAACAAGGCCAGGGGCGGGCAAGCGGCCTGCCCCTGGCCATGAGCGGTACTAGTCCTCGTAGGAGCTGGGCTCGCGGCCGTAGTAGGCGTCGAGGTAGAGGCTCTTGATCTCGGAGATCAGCGGGTAGCGCGGGTTGGCGCCGGTGCACTGGTCGTTGAAGGCGTTCTCGGACATCTCGTCGAGGGTGTCGAGGAAGTACTGCTCGTCGACGCCGAACTCGGCGATGGTGTGCTTGACGCCCACGTGATCGAAGAGCTCCTGGATCTTGACGAGGAACTTCTCGAAGACGTCCTTGTCGTCGGTGCCGGTGACGCCGCAGAAGCGGGCGGCCTCGGCGTAGCGGTGCAGGGTCTTCGGGTGATCGTACTGCGGGAAGGTGCCCATCTTCGCCGGGCGCTCAGCCGCGTTGTAGCGAAGGACGCGGGTGAGGATGACGGCGTTGGCCCAGCCGTGCGGGATATGGTGGTAAGCGCCGAGCTTGTGGGCCATGGAGTGGTTGACGCCCAGGAAGGCGTTAGCGAAGGCGAGGCCGCCCAGGCAGGAGGCGTTGGCCATGTGGTCGCGGGCCTCGACGTCGTTGGGGTTGTCATAGGCGCGGGGCAGGTACTCGAAGACAAGCTTCATGCCGCGCAGCGCCAGGCCGTCGGTGTAGTCGGAGGCCATGACGGAGGCGTAGGCCTCGAGGCAGTGGGTCAGGACATCGACGCCGGAGGCGGAGGTCAGGCCCTTGGGCTGGGTCATCATGTTGTCGGTGTCGACGATGGCCATGTTCGGCATGAGCTCGTAGTCCGTGATGGGCCACTTGGTACCGGTGTTCGCATCGGTGATGATGGAGAACGGGGTGACCTCGGAACCGGTGCCGGAGGACGTCGGGATGGCGACGAAGAACGCCTTCTTGCCCATCTTGGGGAAGGTGTAGACGCGCTTACGGATGTCCATGAAGTCCATGGACATATCCTCGAACTTCTCCTCGGGGTTCTCGTACATGGACCACATGATCTTGCCGGCGTCCATCGCGGAGCCGCCGCCGATGGCGATGATGCAGTCGGGGTTGAAGGCGCGGAGCTGCTCGAGGCCCTTCAGGCAGTCCTGCAGCTTCGGGTCAGGCGAGATGGACCAGAAGGAGGTGTGGACGATGCCCTGCTCGTCGAGCGACTTCTCGATCTTCTTGGTGAAGCCGGAGGTGTAGAGGAAGGAATCGGTGACGATGAAGGCGCGCTTCTTGCCGTAGACCTCGCCGAGCTCGCGCAGGGCGACGGGCATGCAGCCCTTCTTGAAGAAGATCTTCTCCGGGGTACGGAACCAAAGCATGTTCTCACGCCTCTCCGCGACGGACTTGTAGTTGAGGAGGTGCTGCGGGCCGACGTTGCCCGAGACGGAGTTGCCGCCCCAAGAGCCGCAGCCGAGCGTGAGGGAGGGCGCCATCTTGAAGTTGTAGAGGTCGCCGATGCCGCCCTGGGAGGACGGGGTGTTGATCAGCACACGGCAGGTCTTCATGGCCTCGTAGTGCTTCTCGATCTTCTCCTTCTCGTTGACGTCGACGTAGAGGGAGGAGGTGTGGCCGTAGCCGCCGTCAGCGACCAGGCGCTCGGCCTTGGCGAGGGCCTCGTCGAAGGTCTTGGCCTTGTACATGCCGAGGACCGGCGAGAGCTTCTCGTGCGCCATGGCCTCGGAGGGCTCGACGGAGGTGGCCTCGCCGATCAGGATCTTGGTCGACTTCGGGACCTCGACGCCGGCGATCTTGGCGATCGTGTAGGCGGACTGGCCGACGATCTTGGCGTTGACGGAGCCGTTGATGATGACGGTGGAGCGGACCTTGTCGAGCTCCTCGCCCTTCAGGAAGTAGCAGCCGCGGGCCTTGAACTCGGCCTTGACCGCGTCGTAGATGTCGGCGAGGACGGTCACGGACTGCTCGGAGGCGCAGATCATGCCGTTGTCGAAGGTCTTGGAGTGGATGATCGAGTTGACGGCGAGCTTGATGTCCGCGGTCGAGTCGATGATGACCGGGGTGTTGCCGGGGCCGACGCCCAGAGCCGGGGTGCCGGAGGAGTACGCGGCGTTGACCATGCCCGGGCCACCGGTGGCCAGGATGATGTCGGCATCGCGCATGAGCTCGTTGGTGAGCTCGAGGGACGGCGTGGCGATCCAGTCGATGATGCCCTTGGGGGCGCCTGCGGCCTCGGCGGCCTCGCGCACGATGCGGGCGGCCTCGGCGGTGCAGGCCTTGGCGCGCGGGTGCGGCGAGATCAGGATGGCGTTGCGGGTCTTCAGCGCGATGAGGCACTTGAAGATAGCGGTCGAGGTGGGGTTGGTGGTCGGGATGACGGCGGCCACGATGCCCATGGGCTCGGCGACCTTCTTGTAGCCGAACGCCGGGTCGTCCTCAACGACGCCGCAGGTCTTCATGTCCTTGTACTTGTTGTAAATGTACTCGGCGGCGTAGTGGTTCTTGATGACCTTGTCCTCGACGACGCCCATGCCGGTCTCCTCCACGGCCATCTTGGCCAGGGGGATACGGGCCTTGTTCGCGGCCATGGCGGCCTCGTAGAAGATCTTGTCCACCTGCTCCTGGGTGAACTTGGCGTACTCGGCCTGCGCGGCGCGCATCTGCTTCAAGCGCTCCTGCAGCGCCTCGACGCTGTCGATGACGGTAACAGTCTTCTTTGCCATGCTTCCTCCATTTTTCCTTTGGCCGTCGGGGGAATCCCGACGGTCGACAGAAGACGATGGGACGGGCAGTGCGGCGAAAATCCCAAATTCGCCATTTTTGATTATACGCAAGGGCCGGGGCTAGGCCCAGTCAGCACAAGGCTGGGCCCAAGATTTGGTGCTGGAGCACAAATCGAGCCGACTACCTGCGAAAACCACGGGTAAAGCTAGGAGAGCACGCTCAAGGCCCAATCAAGGTCGTCGGTGGTCTTGAGCTTCTCGAGGATCTCCTCGTCCTCGAGGATGCGGCAGATGTTCGCCAGGATCTCGAGGTGCTCCTCGCCCTTGCCGGCGATACCGAAGACGAGCTGAGCCTTCTCGCCGTCGAAGTCAACGCCGTCAGGGTACTGCTGCAGGACGAAACCGGTGTTCTCGACGGCGTCCTTGGCCTCGTTGGTGCCGTGCGGGATCGCGATGCCCATGCCGATGTAGACGCTCGTGAGCTTGTCGCGCTCGACCATGGCGTCGACGTAGGGGTCCTTGACGTAGCCGCGCTTGACGAGCAGCGCGCCGGAGTCGCGGATGGCCTGCTCGCGGCCCACGCTCTTGCAGCCGAGTTGGATGTCGGCGGCGCTGATGGAGAGCTTGGGCTTGTCCGGGTCGGCGGCGGGGGCGAGCTTGGCGCTCGGGGCGTTGCCGGCGGGGACGGCGGAGTTCTTCATAGAGTTGAGGGACTCGTAGAGGACGTCGAGGGCGGGGTCGTCCAGGAAGTTGTCGATCTCGACGATCTGAGCCTGCGGGGCGCTCTTGCGGGCGC
>NZ_DAWEMK010000037.1:9256-12607 GCF_052362415.1 Paratractidigestivibacter sp.
GACCACGACAGCCTCGGAGGTGACCTTCATCTCGCGCATCTTCTCGCTCGCGGAGTCGATGTCGGCAACGTCGGCGGCGCGGACGATCGGCGAGGCGATCACGAAGGAGACGGCGGCGGCGATGCAGACGCCGATGACCTGGATCATGCACTCAGAGGGCGTCATGGCCAGGAAGGCGAAGATCGATCCCGGGGAGGCGACGGAGGTGAGGCCGCAGCCGGTGAAGCCGAACCACGCGATGGCGGCGGCGTTGCCGCAGATCGGGGCGATGATGACCTTCGGGTTCATGAGCACGTACGGGAAGTAGATCTCATGGATGCCGCCGAAGAAGTGGATGATCACCGCGCCGGGGGCGGACTGACGGGTCTTGGCGTCCTTGCAGAACAGGCAGTAAGCGAGGAGGACGCCGAGGCCGGGGCCGGGGTTGGCCTCGGGCATGTACATGATCGAGCGGCCGGTCTCCTGCGCCTGGGCGATGCCGATGGGCGTGAAGATGCCGTGGTTGATGGCGTTGTTCAGGAACAGCACCTTAGCCGGCTCGATGAAGATCGCGAGCAGCGGCATCAGGCCGTAGTCGATGAGCACCTGAACGCCGGCCATGAGGACGGCGAGGATGGCGTTCATGACGGGGCCGATGATCAGGTAGCCGATCATGGCGAGCGCCATACCGATGAGGCCGACCGAGAAGTTGTCGATGAGCATCTCGAAGCCCGCGGGCGTGCGGCCGTCCATGAACTCGTCGAAGCGCTTGATGACCCAGCCGGAGAAGGGGCCGATGACCATGGCGCCCATGAGCATCGTCGTGCCGGGGGCGTCGGCGATGCAGCCGATGACGGCGATGGCGCCGGTGATCCTGCCGCGGTCCCCGCCCGTGAGGTAGCCGCCCTGGGCGGCGATCAGCACGGGGATCATAAGGTCGCCGCCAAGCTAGGCGAGAAATCCGTGGCCTACGCGATCCTTGCGGGCGGCACCGGCGAGAAGATCGCCCGCATGCTCCAGAGCGAGGGCATCGACGTCGAGGCAATCACGGTCGAGGGCGAGACCTGCACGAACCTGAAGGTCGTCGACGATGTCCTGGGCACGAACACCGACATCAAAGAGCCAGGCCCCAAGACCTCCGCGGACGACGCCAACCGCCTGGCCCGCGCCATCGCGGCCACCGTCGGAGAGGGCGACGTCGTCGTGGTCTCCGGCAGCCTGCCGCAGGGCATCCGAGCCGAGTACTACGCCGAGCTCGTCGTGGCGCTTCGCCACACCGGCGCGAAGGTCTTCCTCGACGCCGACGGCGACCCACTTCGCATCGGCATCAAGGCCCGCCCGTCTCTGATCAAGCCGAACGATGACGAGCTCTCCCACCTCGTCGGCCGTGAGCTCGCCTCCGACGCCGAGGTCGCCGAGGCTGCCCGCCAGCTCGTCTCCGGGAGCGTCGAGGAGGTCGACGTCTCTATGGGCGGCCGCGGCGCCTTCTTCGCCACCAAGGACAAGGTCATCCTCGCCAAGGCCCCGAAGGTCAAGGTCGGCTCCACGGTCGGCGCCGGAGACTCCGTCGTCGCCCTCGCCTTGGCCGAGATCAGGGGCATGCGGCTCGAGGACGCTGCCCGGCTCGCTGTGGCGACCGGCTCCGCGAACGTCATGTGCTCCGGCACCCAGGCGGCCGAGAAGTCCGCGGTCGAGGCGCTCATGCCGGGCGTCCAGATCGAGGAGCTCGCGTAAGGCTCCCCTCCTCACATCGTTGTTCCACCTGAACGGGTAATGAACAGGCAAGCAAAGAAAAGATCCACCATGAAGGCTAAGGCTGAACTATAAGGGCACCATGTGGAGCCCCGGCTACTCCTACGAGTTCTGCGGCGGCGACGCCACCTACTGCATCCTCCCCGCTGAGGTCATGGGGTGCGGCTGCCTGCTCGAGTACACCGGCGAGGCCTACTACCAGGCTTCCCTCGCCGAGCCGATGAGCTGCTCGATCGGCGCTTTCCACGCCGCTTACCACACCCAGATGGGCGTCTAGACCCACGAGATGGGCATCAAGGAGGGCGGCAAGCTCGCCATCGTCGCCGGCGCGGGCCCGATGGGCCTCGGCGCGCTGACCTACGCGCTGTACTGCGACCGCAAGCCCGGCCTCGTCGTCGCCGACATCAACCAGGACCGCCTCGACCGCGCCGGGCACCTCTTCCCGCCCGCGGAGATCAAGGCCGAGACCGGCATTGACCTCGTCTTTGCCAACAACGGCAAGATGGACGACCCTGTGGCCGGTCTGCGCGAGATCTCCGGCGGCACCGGCTTCGACGATGTTCTGTGCTACGCCCCCGTGGCCGCCAAGGGCTTTGGTGCCCCGAGGCCGAGCGCTACCTGCTCGCCAACTTCGACCCCATCGCCGAGGCTTAATCCAAGCATTGCGCATCTGAACGTTAAGTTCACGGAGGACCCCGGCCACTTGGCCGGGGTCCTCCTCGTAATATAAGTGCATACGCGTTACAATAACTTCATTATTGATGCCGAATCGTGCGACAAGCAAAGTCGGGAGACACCATGTCCAGCAGCATGACCGAGCGCCGCGAAACCATCGCCAAGTTCGTGACCGAGCGCGGCACCGTGACCTTCGCCCAGCTCAAGAAGACCTTCCCCGATGTATCGGAGATGACGATCCGAACCGACCTGAGGACGCTCGATGAGGCGCGCCGCATCGTCCGCACGCACGGCGGGGCTCGCTCGGTCGAGTACGTCGTCGGCACGGACAACCTGCTGCTCAACCGCTCGGCGCGAAACGTTGAGGAGAAGAACATCATCGCGGGCAAGGCCAAGGAGCTCGTCCGGCCGAACAGCACCATATTCTTGGACTCCGGGTCGACGACGACCAGGCTCGCCAAGGAGATCGAAGACAAGCGCCTGCTCGCCTTCACCAACAGCCTGACCTGCGCAGCCGAGCTCTCGAACCTCGAGAACGTCCACACCATCGTCATCGGGGGCAAGCTCAACCGCTACAGCATGAGCCTGAACGGGAGCAAGAGCATCGAGGAGATCGGGCTTTTGAACTTCGACATGCTCTTCCTCGGCCTGACCTCGTTCCAGTCCTCGATGGGCTTCGGCTGCGGCTCCGACGACGAGGCGGCGCTCAAGCGTGCGATCATATCCCACGCGGAGCGCACGGCGGTGCTCATGGATTCCTCAAAGCTCGGGCAGCGCAGCACATTCAAGATCTGCGGCCTCGAGGACGTGGACTACGTCGTCTCCGACGGCAAGCTGAGCGAGCACTTCAAGAAATACTGCGAGGAAGCGGACGTCACCATTCTCTAGACTGAGACGCGGCCTCTATCTCATAGCGAGCCGCTTCAACCATCCCTGTCAGTTATC
>NZ_DAWEMK010000037.1:12617-14798 GCF_052362415.1 Paratractidigestivibacter sp.
ATGACCTGTACCCGCGGATCGTCAGCCGAGGCTTCGACGCGTCGCCAAGAGGTGTCGTCGGCGAGCCTAACCCATACATACGGCCCGAAACCGCCTCGAAGCGTGCACGAGGCCTCGCGGTATGCGGCGTCCGTCGTAAGCCCAGGGTAGCTGACCTCCGCGACGCGGGGGTGGCAGCGAAGGTAATTGGCGATGACCTGGGCCGCGTCGGAGAGAACCCGCCACTCCCCCGCGGTCATCTGCCCTTGGAGGCAAAGAAGGGCCCCGAGGTCGGGGCCCTTCTCGACTGTGAGCTTGATATCCAAGTCCCGGCGGAGCTTAGCGGCGCTCGGCGATCTCGGCGCTGACCTCCGAGATGAACTCGTCGAAGTCCTTCTGGACGGTCTCGTTGCTGCGGTCGCGGACCGAGATGTTGCCGGCCTCGGCCTCCTTCTCGCCGAGGATCAGCATGTAGGGCACGCGATCGACGGAGCGGGCCTCGCGGATCTTGTAGCCGATCTTCTCGTCGCGCTCGTCAACCTTGACGCGGATGCCGGCGTCACGGAGCTTCGCGGCGACCTCATCGGCGTAGGCGCGGGTCTTCTCCGAGACAGGCAGGACCTTGACCTGACAGGGCGAGAGCCACGTCGGGAACTTGCCGGCGTACTGCTCGATGAGCATGCCGATGAAGCGCTCGAACGATCCGAAGCCCGCGCGGTGGATCATGATGGGCTGGCGCTTGGTGCCGTCCTTGTCCGTGTACTCGAGCTGGAAGTTGTGGGGCAGCTGGAAGTCGAGCTGGATGGTTCCGCACTGCCAGGTGCGGCCGAGGCAGTCCTGGAGGTGGAAGTCGATCTTCGGGCCGTAGAAGGCGCCGTCGCCGGGGTTGACGACGTAGTCGATGCCCATAGACTCGAGGGCGTCGCGCAGGCCCTGCTCGGCGCGCTCCCAGTCCTCATCGGATCCCATGGAGTCCTCCGGGCGCGTGGAGAGCTCGACCTTATAGGGGAAGCCGAACTGCGCGTAGTAGGCGGTGATCAGGTGCGCGGTGTCCGTGACCTGCTCGGTGATCTGATCCGGGCGGATAAAGAGGTGCGCATCGTCCTGGGTGAACTCGCGGACGCGGAACAGGCCGTGCAGGGCGCCCTTGAGCTCGTGGCGGTGGTCGAGGCCTGCCTCGGCGAGCTTAAGCGGCAAGTCGCGGTAGGAACGGGGCTTGGACTTGTAGATCAAGCATGCGCCGGGGCAGTTCATCGGCTTGATCGCGTAGTCCTCCTCGTCGATCTGCGTGGTGTACATGTTGGCCTTGTAGTGGTCCCAGTGGCCGGAGGTCTCCCAGAGGGTGCGCGAGAGGATGATCGGGGTCTGGACCTCGTCGTAGCCGAACTTGGCCTGCATCTCGTGCCAATAGTTCATGAGGGAGTTGCGGACGATCATGCCGTTGGGGAGCCAGAACGGGAAGCCGGGGCCCGCCTCGGACATCATGAAGAGGTCCATCTCCTGGCCGATCTTGCGGTGGTCGCGGCGCTTGGCCTCCTCGAGCATGTGCAGGTGCTCGTCGAGCTCCTCCTTGGTGGCGAAGGCGATGCCGTTGATGCGGGTGAGCATCTTGTTGTCCTTATCGCCCTTCCAGTAGGCGCCCGAGACGCCCGTGAGCTTGAAGGCCTTCACGGCCTTGGTGTAGCAGACGTGGGGGCCGACGCACATGTCGATGTAGTCGCCCTGCCGGTAGAAGGTGATGCGCGCGTCCTCGTCGAGGTCGCCGATATGCTCGACCTTGTACTTCTCGCCGCGCTCCTGCATAAGGGCGATGGCCTCTGCGCGGGGCTTCTCGAAGACCCGGAACTTGAGGTTCTCCTTGCAGATCTTCTTCATCTCGGCCTCGATGGCGGGCAGGTCGTCCTCGCTGATCTTCTGGCCCTCGGGGAGGTCGACGTCGTAGTAGAAGCCGTTGTCGGTCGCGGGGCCATAGGCGAAGTCGGTGCCGGGATACAGGCGCGAGATGGCCTGGGCCATGATGTGGGCGGCCGAGTGGCGCACGACGTGGGTGACCTCATCGGCGGGGCACTCGATGACCTGGCCGTCGTTCTGCAGGATCTTCATGGGAAACCTCTTTCTGGGATTGCGATGCACAGGGCACAGACATAAATAACGCCCGGGCGCCGATGCAGCGGCGCGGGCGAGTAACGGCGTCTGCCACGC
>NZ_DAWEMK010000037.1:14808-16255 GCF_052362415.1 Paratractidigestivibacter sp.
ACGCGACAAGTTGCCGCTGTGAAGGGGCAGACGCCTAAATAGTCTGAGTTCGTGCGCTCTGTGCGAGCATGGGAAGCATGGTGCGAAGCCTTCCGAGCGATTGCATTGATATTGGTTTACCACAAATACGCTCATCAAAAAAGGCCCCCGCACCGATGCGAGGGCCTTTGAAACCAAACCTTTATGTGCGCGCTACTGAATGCGGGTGCGGCAGTAGGGGCAGACCTTCCAGTCCGCGTTGAGCGGGCGGTGGCAGGTCGGGCAGACGTTGCGGACCTGTGTGTTGCAGATCGGGCAGACGACGAAGTCGCGGTCGATCGGCGAGCCGCACTTCGGGCAGATGCCGTAGTGCGAGAGCTGGTGCTCGCGGAGCGCGATGTCGAGGTCCTGCTCCTCGCGGTCGATCAGGTATGAGCTCGGGCGCAGGATCACGTAGGCGAGAAGGCCGACGATGGGGATGACCGAGATGACGGCCCACATCCACCAAGGCTCGGCGCCGCGGCGCTGCGCGTCGCGCACGACGTAAACGATAGAGAGGATGTAGAGCATGACGACGCACACGACCATGAGATAGAGGACCATGCGGACCTCGGGGGTGAGTATCTGGTCGATCAGTTCCTGCATATTCGTTGGCCCTTCTCGGGATGGCGTTCAGTCGAGAGGCGGCATGCGGTTGCCGCACAGACGTTGTGATTGTAGCAGAGCCTAGGCGAAGGCGGCCGCGACCTCGCCCGCAAGGGTGATCGAGCCGCACGCAACGCACGATTCTCCACAAATGGAGGACAAAGCGGAGCCGACGGTGGCGTAGGTCCCCACGACCTCGCAGCCCGCCGCGGCGAAGAGATCGGCGAGCTCGGTGGCAGGCAGAGCGCGCGGCGAGGAGGTCTGCGTGACGGCCACGCGCGGGAAGTCCGCGGAAAGAAGGTCGACGATGCCCTTGACGTCCTTGTCCGCGAGGACGGCGCACAGAAGGAGCGGGCGAGAGGCGCGGTCGGGGGAAACGGCGCGGACGGCGCTCAGGAAGGCCGCGACGCTCTGCGGGTTGTGGCAGGCGTCGATCAGCAGCGGAGGCTCGGGCCGCATGAGCTGGAAGCGGCCCGGCGTCGGACACTGAACGACGGAGGTAAAGAGGCCTTCAGCGTCGAGGGCGCGCCCGAGGTACTCCTCCGCGAGGCACACGGCGCAGGCGATGTTTGCCGCCTGATAGACGGGCTTCAGAGCCGCGAGCTCGGGGTAGGTCGCGCGGGGCGTCGTCACGTCGATCTCAAGGGGCGCGCCGAGGCGCTCGGGGCGCTTGGTGACCATGTAGGTCGCGTGCAGGAGCTCGGAGTGGGCGCGCGGGGTTCCGGGGTGCATCTCGCCGGGAGCGTCCGCAGGGTCGGCCGGCCGCAGGAGGACGGGCTCGACGCCGACCTCGGCGCAGCGCGAGAGGAAGACGTCCTCCATC
>NZ_DAWEMK010000038.1:0-15984 GCF_052362415.1 Paratractidigestivibacter sp.
GGCCGGCGCGTGCTCGAGGGCAAGGCGGTGGCCGACGTCGACTTCGCTGCGGCGGGGAAGGGGAGCGCGCTCGCGCGCCCGGCCGCGTTCGCCTGCCTGACCGACCGCGAGTTCGAGGTCGCGCGCCTCATCGCCGAGGGCCTCGACAACAAAGAGATCGCCGCCGCGGCATACATGGGCGAGGGCACCGTGCGCAACCACATCAGCTCCGTCCTCGCCAAGCTCGGCCTGCGCAACCGCACCCAGATCGCCATCGCCTACCTGCGGGGATAACGCCAGCCTGCGTGCTTCTTGCCGGCGCCGGGAGCGTCAGTACCGCACGCGGAAATCCGTCTCGCTCGCCACGGGCGGCTCGTCGACGCGGTCGGCCACGGTATAGCGGGCGTAGCGGGCAAGTGTCTCGGCCAGGCGCGTGGCGAAGGCGCCGAGCTGGTCTTGGCTGCCCTGGAGCACGAGCGTGACGGACCCGTCGTCCTCGTTTCGCACCCAGCCGGTGAGCCCGAGCTCCTCGGCGATGCGCTGGGAGGTCCAGCGGAAGCCGACGCCCTGCACCTCGCCGACATAGCGGTACCTGCGGCGCAGGATGAGGTTTCCGTCGGCGTCGGTCGTCGGCGCCACGGGCTCCGGCTCGGGCGACCCGCCCCCGCGGGCCTCGCGGATCAGGTCGGCGATCGACTCCGCCGCGGCTGCCTGGCGCCGCTCTCCACGCCTCCAGAACATCTTTGCTCTCCTTCGCCCACGGTTTGCCCATTCGCTGGCTTTACAATACTACGAACTATGCATCTTCCACCCTCCGGGCGAGAGGAACCGAATGTCCGCGATCTGCAACATAATGTGCGACTCCACGTGCGACTTCACCGCCGAGCAGGCGGCCGCGCGCGGCGTCACCATCCTGCCTTTCCACTACGTCGAGGCGGGCAAGCCCGGCGGCGGCCTGTGCGGCGACGACGACCTTTTCCAGTCGCGAAGCGCCCACGAGTTCTACGACGCCATTCGCCACGGCGCCACCCCCATGACCTCGCAGCCCTCCCAGCTCGAGTACGAGGAGGCCTTCCAGGCAGCCTACGAGTCGGGCGTCCCCACCGTCATGTTCTGCATCTCGAGCGGGTTGTCGGGCGGCTACAACGGAGCCGTCATGGCGCTCGACCGCCTGAAGGAGGCCCACCCCGACGAGGAGGTCCGCATCTACGTCGTGGACACCCTCGTGGCCTCCACCGCCCTCACCCTGCTGCTCAACGAGGCGTGCAACAAGCGCGACGCCGGCATGAACGCCGAGCAGCTCGTCATGTGGGCCGAGGAGGCGCGCTTCCGTATACGCACCCTGTTCATGGTCGACAACCTCGATGCCCTTCACCGCGGCGGCCGCCTGCCCAAGGGCGTGGCCGTCCTCGGCGATGCCCTCGATGTCAAGGCCCTTCTGCACTTCAACCTCGACGGCACGCTCGGAATCCGCGCCGTTGCCCGCGGCAGAAAGAAGGGTCTGCGCAAGCTCGTCGACTATTACGCGAAGAACGTCCAGCTCGGCGACGAGGCCAACGTCTGCGGCGTGGGCGACGCCGACGTGGCAGAGGACGGCTTCAACGTGGCCGCCGAGCTCCGCCGTCTCGACGACGGCCTCGAGGTCCTGCGCCCGACCATCGGCCCGACCATCGGCTCGCACGTGGGCCCGGGCATGGTGTCCATCGTGTTCTGGGGCCGCGACCGCCGCAACGACAAAGCGGTGACCAAGGTCAAGGGCGTCCGCCAGTCAAAGTAGGGTGCCCCCCACGTTCCCGAGCAAAGCAATTCAACCAAGGAGACCACCATGGGCTTCACCAGAAGAGAGTTCCTCGCATTCGCCGGCATCGCCGCCGGAGCGCAGCTCGCGGCATGCTCCAAGCCCGCCGAGCAGAAGCCGGAGGACCCCAAGCAGGACGCCCCCTCCTCCGACGTCGACCTCGGCGAGTTCAAGGACCTCGCCATAAACATGGATTCCTGGAAGTACGACGAGGAGAACGACTGCTACTACCAGCTCGGCCTCACGTACTGCACCAAGCCCGCGACGAAGACCTACGAGTCCCTCGCGATCTTCGTCCCCGGCAAGTATTTCGATGCCCAGAAGAACGGCAGCACGTATAAGTGCGCGGTCAACGAGAAGGCCGTCGTCGGCAACTTCACTCCCGCCACCGCCCCGGTGCTCATGCCCATCAATACCGGTACCTTCGCCGCCCAGGCGTCCCCGACCGCCTACGAGTACAGCGGGCTCGGCTCGTACCTCGAGAAGGGCTGCGTCTACGTCTATGCGGGCTTCCGCGGCCGCTCCGCGGGCGTCGACACCGCCAGCGGCTCCAACGACATGTACCCGGGCGGCGCGCCCTGGCCGGTCGTCGACCTCAAGGCGGCGGTGCGCTACCTGCGCTACAACGCCGACGCTCTTCCCTTTGAGGCGAGCCGCGTGTTCGTCTTCGGCTTCTCGGGCGGCGGCGGCATGAGCGCCGTCCTCGGCGCCTCCGGCGACTCGGAGCTCTTCGATCCCTACCTCAAGCAGATCGGGGCTGCCACGCACGATGCGCAGGGCAAGGCGATCTCCGATGCCCTTGCGGGCAGCGCCTCGTGGTGCCCTGTCTCTGGTATCGACACCGCCGACGCCGCGTACGAGTGGTCGAAGGGGCAGTACTCAACCGACGAGTCCCGCGCCGCGGGCACCTGGCGCGCACAGCTCTCCTCGGGCCTCGCCGCCTCCTACGGCGACTGGGTCAACGGCATGGACCTGCGCAACTCCGACGACGAGCAGCTCACGCTCGAGGAGGCGGAGGGCGGTCAGTTCACGATGGGCAGCTACGCCGATGCGCTGCTGGCCGAGGCCGACGACGCGGCGACCTTCTTTGTTCAGAACACGCCGTTCCCGTACGCCTACACGCCGCAGCGCCTGGACGACCCGACCTTCCCCGGCGACCCGAACCTCCTCGCCACGCGCTCCGCTGCCCAGGCCTCCGGCCTCGGCTCAGCGGTCTCCGCGGCCGATAAGCCCGACGCGAGCTCCGGCGACGCCAAGGCCGACGCCGACGCGACGGGCGAGAAGGACTCCGCGTCCACCGAGACGTCCCAGCCTACGGGCACGACCAAGGTCGAGTCGACCATCTACGACACGGCGTCCAACTACTTCGCCGCGCTCAACTCCGGCCAGCACTGGATCAACTACAACCTCAAGCGTGGGACCGTCTCGATCCAGAGCCTGCGTGACTTCTCGTCCCACGTCGCCCCGGCCGAGCAGCCCTGCTCGCCGTTCGACCGCCCCGACCGCTCCTCGAAGTCCAACCAGCTCTTCGGCATCGGCGAGGAGAGCACCCTGCACTTCGATGCCATGGTCGGCGACCTCATGAAGAAGAACATCGACGCCTACACCACGTGCTCGGATTGGGACGCCTCCTGCGAGAACGCCTGGTCCCTCGACCTCGCGAAGGAGGACTCACTCGGCACCTCGATGGAGGGCCGCGTGAACATGATGAACCCGCTGTACTGGCTCTCGGGCGCCTATGAGGGCTACGGCCAGGCCTCCGTCGCCCCGCACTGGCGCATCAACTCCGGCCTCTTCGACACCGATGTGCCGGCCTGCTCCGCGTCCAACCTCGCCCTTGCCCTCGGCAAGTACGACGGCGTCAAGGAAGTCTCCTATACCCCCGTCTGGGGCCAGGGCCACGTCCTCGCCGAGCGTTCCGGCAGCCCCGTCGGCAACCTCCTCGCTTGGGTCGTCGCCTGCTGCTCCTAGCCGATTCGACACTGACTCAAGCCCGGGGGCGGGCGCGGGATGAGCGCGTTCTCTGCGCGCTCGTTTCGCGCCCGCCCCTGAGTTTCTGCAGTTGGGACTAGGGAGAATCGTAGGAACGCGCCCCGTCGCGCGCCGTCGCCTGCAACCAATCGTTGAGCGACCCGTGTCGCTTTAGAATGGGTCCACTGATTCCCAAGACCGCCGTTGGAAAGGGTCCCTGCCCATGTGCCTTCCCCTGATTGACCTCAAGCTCACGCGCCGACAGGCGATCAAGGTCCTCGGCGGCGCCTCGGCGCTCGTGCTCGGGGGCTGTGCGGCGAAGGATGCCGAGCAGGCTCCCGCCGACCCCGCGCCCGCGGCCGAGCCGAGCGATTCTACGGGCTCCGACGCACAGGACCAGGCCAGCGCGCCCGCGGATGCCGGCTCCGCGCCCGACCAGGACGCCCAGCCCGGCCCCGTCCCCCAGACCACGGCCCAGAAGCTCCTCGCCTCGATGACGCTCGAGCAGAAGGTCGCCCAGATGCTCTTCGTCACGCCCGAGCAGCTCACGGGTGTCGAGCTCGCCACGGTCGCGGGTGCCCTTACCAGGGACGCGCTGACCAAGCTGCCCATCGGCGGCGTCATCTACTTCGGCGCGAACATCGTTGGCAACCAGCAGCTCCGCGACCTGCTCTCGGGGACGGTCGAGCTCTCCCGCGGCGCCGGCGCGGGGATCCCGGTCTTTACCGGCGTGGACGAGGAGGGCGGCACGCTCGTCGCCCGCGTGGCGAAATCCGGCTGCTTCGACGTCGAGACCTTCCAGAACATGTGGTGGATCGGCCAGTCGGGCGATCCCTCCCGCGCCGCGTACGTGGGGACCTCCATCGGCTCCTACCTGCGCGACATCGGCTTCAGCGTCGACTTCGCTCCGGACGCCGACGTCCTTACCAACCCCGAGAACCCCGTGATCGGCCATCGATCCTTCTCGAGCGACCCCGAGGTCTGCGCCCAGATGGTCTCGGCCGAGGTCACGGCGATGCTCCAGGCGGGCACCTTGCCCTGTGCCAAGCACTTCCCCGGCCACGGGGACACCCAGGGAGACTCGCACACAGGCACGGTCACGTCGCTGCGCACGGCCGACGACCTGCACTCCTGCGAATACGTGCCCTTCAAGGCCGCCATCGACGCAGGGTGCCCCTTCATCATGGTGGGTCACATCCAGACCCCCAACGCCGCCGGCGATGGGCTGCCCGCCAAGCTCTCGCGCGTCATGATGACGGAGGCGCTGCGCGGCAGGCTCGGCTTCACGGGCGTCGTCATCAGCGACTCCATGAGCATGGGCGCCATCGCCCAGAATTTCGAGCCCGAGGACGCGGCGGTCCGCTTCGTCCAGGCGGGCGGCGACATGCTCCTCATGCCCCCCGACCCCTGGGCGGCGCATCAGGGTATCATCGATGCCGTCAATTCCGGAAGCATCGCCGAGAGCCGCATCGACGAGTCCGTCTCGCGCATCATCGCCGCCAAGCAGGCCGCGGGTCTGGTCGACGCATAGTCGACGCCCGGGCGCCGCTTGAACGAGCCGCTTGAGCGCGCCGCGCGCAGCAAGAAGGACTTCTTTCCCGGCTCCCGCGCAAAGAGAGGAGTCCCCCGTGTCGTTCGGGCTCAAGACCGAGGCGTCCTTCGACGCCGCCCACTTCCTCGCCGATTATTACGGCAAGTGCGAGAACCTCCACGGCCATCGCTGGCGCGTTGTCGCCTATCTCGAGCAGGACGGCCTGCAGCAAGAAGGCACCATGCGCGACATGGTCCTCGACTTCGGCGTGTTCAAGCGCGCGCTGCGCGAGCTCGTGGCCGAGTACGACCACACCTTCCTCGTCGAGAAGGGCACCCTCAAGGACTCCACGGTCGCCGCGCTCGAGTCCGAGGGGTTCTCGCTGACCATCGTGCCGTTCCGTACCACTGCCGAGAACCTCGCGCGCCACTTCGCCGACGAGCTCATCGCCCGCGGCCTTCCGTGCTCGCGGGTCGACGTCTACGAGACCCCGCTCAACTGCGCGACGTATCGGCCGGATTTTCGCGGTAGCGCGGGGGAGGGGCCATTGTTGTCCCGTCCAGCGGCTATACTCAGGTAAAGAAAAGCACCAACCGGGATTCTTCGCGGAGGTACCCATGGCAGGCGGGACGTTGCACGGTGTCAACTTGACGGGTTGGCTCACCCTCGAGTCGTGGGTCACGCCCGAGCTCTTCGCCGATTCGGGCGCCCTGGACGAGGAGGCGCTGCTCGTCGCCCTCGGCGCTTCTCGCTACGCCGACCTCGTGCGCGGCCACCGCGAGAAGTTCATGGATCGCGAGGACTTCGTCCGCATCGCGGCGCGCGGGTTCAACGCCGTGCGCCTCCCGGTGCCGTGGTACGTCTTCGGCGAGGAGGGCCCCGACTGCGGGCCGTACGTCGGCTGCATCGAGCACGTCGACCGCGCGCTCGACTGGGCGGAGGAGATCGGGCTCAACGTAGTCTTTGCCCTTGCCATCAACCCCGGCGCGCCGCACGAGGGCGACGTCATGTGCCGCGACCTCGCGAACATGCGCCTCGCCCGCGACTCCGCGCTCGACGTCGTCTACCGGCTCTCCAAGCGCTACGCCTCCCGCGTGGGGTTCTTCGGCATCGAGATCGCCGACGACGTCGTGGTCCAGCACCGCCGCGGCCTGACGTTGACCGACGGCGTGCCGCAGCATCAGCTCCGCAACTATTACCGCGAGGCCTACGAGCTGGTCAGGAGCGCTGCCGGCGACGACCCCGTTGTCATCATGCCCGATGGCGGCTTCCCTGCGGGCTTCGTCAACTTTATGGCGCAGCGTCATTACCGCAACGTGTGGGTCGATGCCCACATGGACCACAAGGACGGAAAAAAGATCGACGTCGCCGGCCCCTCCGGCGTGCGACGCCTGGTCGATGCCCGCAAGCGCGCGCTCAAGGACGCCGCGCGCACCGGCATGCCCGTCATGGTGGGCAAGTGGTCGAGCGCCCTTCCGCTCGCGGACGCCCAGATGACGCCCGAGGGCCGTATCGCGCTCGAGCGCGTCTACACCTCCGAGCAGCTCGAGGCCTACGCCGCATGCCCGGCGTGGTTCTTCAACACCTGGAAGACGTCGGGGCTGCTGACCAGCTGGGACGCGCGCGTGGCGCTCTCGAGCTTCGAGCGGGGGATGATCGTCTGATGGCGCAGGGTCCCGTGGGCGGGCTTCTTTCCATCGTCGGCACGCCCATCGGCAACCTGCGGGACGCGTCGCCCCGCGTGATCGAGACGCTCGGTCGCGCCGACGTCGTCCTGTGCGAGGACACCCGCGTGACGGGCAAGCTGCTCGCCGCCTTCAACCTCCATACGCGCCTCGAGCGCTGCGACGAGAACGTGATCGCCTCCCGCGTGCCGGCGGTGCTCGAGCGCCTCGAGGCGGGGGAGCGCGTCGCGTTCGTCTCGGACGCCGGGATGCCGGGCGTGAGCGATCCCGGCCAGAAGCTCGTGGACGCCGCCCTCGACGCCGGCCTCAAGGTCGAGGTCATCCCGGGCCCCTCCGCGGTCACCTGCGCCCTCGTGGCGAGCGGCCTCGCGAGCGAGCACTTCTACTTCGAGGGGTTCCTCCCCAGAAAGAAGTCCGCCCAGGTCGCGCGGCTCGAGGAGCTCGCGTCCGTGCCGGGGACGCTCGTGGTCTACGAGTCCCCGCGGCGCGTGGCGGCGACGCTCGCGAACGTGGCCGAGGTGTTCCCTGGCCGCCGGGTCGCGCTGGTGCGCGAGCTCACGAAGCTCCACGAGGAGTGCGTCCGCGGGATGTCGGGCGAGCTCGCGGCCGAGGTTGCCGCGCGTGACGAGGTCCGCGGCGAGTGCGTCGTCGTCATCGCGGCACCGAGCGCAGAGGAGCTCGACGGGCGCCGCCGCGCCGCCTCGAGCGGGCCCGCCACGCTCGAGGATGCCATTGCGCAGGGCTTGGCCGCCGGGGAGCCGAAGAGCGCCCTCGCCAAGCGCCTTGCCCGTGAGTTCGGCGTCCCCAAATCCGACGTCTACGACGCCATCCTCAACGCGAAATGACGAAAAGGGACAGTCCCTTTTCGTCATTTCGCAGGTTGCGGGCTTTCCCTGTCGGTTCCCGACTTGTTGCCTGACCCTCGCCGGCGCCCCTACGCCTCGCCCCAGACGCGCTCGGCCACGCGCCGCACCAGCGCGACCTTGGCCCACTGCTCGTCCTCGGTGAGCTTGTTGCCGCACTCGCAGGACGCGAAGCCGCACTGCGGGCTGAGGCAGAGGTTTTCCAACGGCACATACTTGGCCGCCTCGTTGATGCGCTCCACGAGCAGCTCCTCGTCCTCGAGGCCAGGCTGCTTGGAGGTCACGAGGCCGAGCACGACCTTCTTGCCGTCGGCGATGTGGCGCAGCGGCTCGAAGCCACCGGCGCGCGGCGTGTCGAACTCCAGGTAGAAGGCATCGACGTCCTCGTGGGCAAAGAGATACGGCGCCACGGGGTCGTAGCCGCCCTCGAAGGCGTAGGTGGAGTGGTAGTTGCCGCGGCAGACGTGGGTGTTGATGACCAGATCGTCGGGCTTGCCCTCGATCGCGGCGTTGTTGATGGCCACGAGCTGCTCGGAGATCTTCTGGATGTCGACGGGTTCCATGCCGGTCTTTGCCACGAAGTCGCCATCGCAGTAGATGCCCCAGGTGCAGTCGTCGAACTGGATGGAGCGGCAGCCGGCGGCGTAGAGGTCGGCGATCACGGTGCGGTAGGCGGCCGTGATGTCGTCGATGAGTGCCTGGTCATCGGGGTAGACCGAGCGCAGGCTCTCGACCTGGCCGTCGCAGCGGTCGAGGATGACCTCGGAGTAGGTCTGCGCGGGGGCGGGCATGGTCTGGCGGGCGACCTGGCCGTCCTCCTCGAGCGCCTTCACGAACTTATAGTGCTCGACGAAGGGATGGTTCTCTCCGGAGATCTTGCCCACGACGACGGCGGTGTCGGCCGTGGTCTCCTCGTCGTGGAAGAGGTAGCCCTGGCGCGCGGCGCGGCGCTCGACGCCCTGGAGCCCCCACATGAAGTCGAGGTGCCAGTAGCTGCGGCGGAACTCGCCGTCGGTGATCACGTGGAGGCCGGCGGCCTTCTGCTTGGCGACGAGGTCGCGGATAGCCTCGTCCTCGACGGCCTTGAGCTCGGCGGCGCCGATCACGCCGTCGTTGAAGTCGTGACGAGCCTGGTGGAGCACGTCGGGGCGAAGGAAGCTGCCGACGACGTCATAGCGGAACGGGGCGTTGTGGGTGTAGGGCATGGTGGGTCCTCTCTGCGGGTGTTTGTGCTGGGACAAAGTCTGCCAGCTCGCCGAGCTATAGAGAAGTACCGACATCCTATATGCAACTATAGCTAGAAACTATGGAACGAAGAAGAGGCACAAAGAAGCCCGCCCGCTGCAAAAGCCCGACCGTGGCCGTTCCGCGACCACGGGTGCCCTTCTTTGCACCGCCCGCTACAGCCCCGCGATGTAGGACCGCAGGTGCGCGACGTAGCGCTCCGCCACGGACGAGAGCGGCCTGCCCGCGGCGTGCAGGTAGCCGATCTCCATGTGCTCGTCGGATTCGAGCGGGACGGCCACGATGTCCTCTCCATTGAGGTCGGCCGAGAGCACGCCCGAGCTGATGGTGTAGCCGTCCAGGCCGATGAGCAGGTTGAACAGCGTGGCGCGGTCGGTGACCACAATCTGCTTGTCCACCATCTGCGTGGAGTGCAGCTCCTCGCTGAAGTAGAACGAGTTCTGCGACCCTTGGTCATAGGTGAGGCGCGGGAACGGCTCGAGGTCCCCGAGCGTGACCGACGAGCGCCCCGCGAGCGGGGAGGTCCTGCTCACAAAGACGTGCGGGCTCGCCGTGAACAGCGGCTCGAAGCGCAGCTCCGCGCGCTTGACGGCGCCCTCGATGACCTCGCGGTTGAAGTCGCTGAGGTAGATGACGCCGACCTCGCTGCGCTGCGTGCGCACGTCCTCGATGATCCCCGCCGTCGTGCCCTCGCGCAGCGAGAACTCGTACTTCTCGCGGCCGATCTCGCGCACGAGGCCGACGAAGGCGTTGACCACGAAGGCGTAGTGCTGACTCGACACGGCAAAGACGCGCCGGCGCGGCTCTGCGTGCAGGTACTGGCTTTCCAGCAGGTCGGCCTGCTCGACGACCTGCCGCGCGTAGCTGAGAAAGCGCGTGCCCTCGCCGGTCAGCCGCACGCCGCGGGCGCCGCGCTCGAAGATCCTCACGCCCATCTCGGCCTCGAGCTCGCCCACGGCCTTGGAAAGGCTCGGCTGCGCGATGAAGAGGCGCGCCGCCGCCGCGCTGATGGAGCCGGCCTCCGCTACCTCGATGACGTATCTGAGCTGCGTGAGCGTCATGCGCTTCTCCCATCAAACATCGAAGATAAAAAGGGACAGTCCCTTTTCGTCATCCAGCTCGGCCAAATGGCCGCGTGCAACAGAGTACAATCAAAGAGTTGTATGCACGCAAGATGCCATCCATCCGTCATGAGGAGAACACCGTGGCAGACAAGCCTTCCTTCTACATCACCACCCCGATCTACTACGTCAACGCGGCGCCGCACCTGGGCACCGCCTACTGCACGATGCTCTGCGACGTCCAGGCTCGCTACCGCCGCGCCGCCGGCTACGACGTCAAGTTCCTCACCGGCATGGACGAGCACGGCGAGAAGGTCGCCGAGGCCGCCGCTGCCCACGGCTTCGACACCCCGCAGGCGTGGTGCGACTCCCAGGCGCCCCTCTTCCAGGACCTCTGGCGCGAGCTCGAGATCTCCAACGACGACTTTATCCGCACCACCGAGCCGCGCCAGCACCACGCGGTCCAGTACCTCTGGGAGCGCATGAAGGAGTCTGGCTACCTGTATAAGGGCAGCTACGACGGCTGGTACTGCGTGCCCGAGGAGACCTACTTCACCGAGAACCAGGTAAAGAAGTCCGACGAGGAGCACGAGACCCAGGGCCAGCACCTTTGCCCCGACTGCGGCCGCCCGCTGGAGCGCGTCCAGGAGGAGTCCTACTTCTTCAAGCTCTCCGCGTTCCAGGACAAGCTGCTCAAGCTCTACGACGAGCACCCCGACTTCGTCCAGCCGTCTTTCCGCATGAACGAGGTGCGCAGCTTCGTCGAGGGCGGTCTGCAGGACCTCTCGGTCTCCCGCACGAGCTTCGACTGGGGCATCCCGGTGCCCTTCGACGACGGCCACGTGACCTATGTGTGGTTCGACGCCCTTCTCAACTACATGACCGCCGTGGGCTACGGAGTCGACACGCCCGAGGCCCGCGCCGAGCTCGCCTTCCGCTGGCCCGCGCAGTATCACGTGGTCGGCAAGGACATCATCCGCTTCCACTGCGTGATCTGGCCGGCCATGCTCATGGCCATCGGCGAGGCGCTGCCCGAGCACGTCTTTGCCCACGGCTTCCTCACCGTGCGCAACGCCGAGACCGGCAAGGCCGAGAAGATGTCCAAGTCCCGTGGCAACGCCATCGCGCCGCAGGACGTCGTCGACCTGCTGGGCGTCGAGGGCTACCGCTACTACTTCATGACCGACGTCGCGCACGGCGAGGACTCCGCCATCAGCTTCGAGCGCATGGAGCAGGTCTACAACGCCGACCTCGCCAACAGCTGGGGCAACCTCGTCTCCCGCTCGCTCAACATGAGCGCCAAGTACTTCGACGGCAAGACCCCCGAGCTCGCCGACGGCTGGGCCGCCAAGCAGAACCCGCTGCGCGACATCGCGGAGGGCATCGAGGCCCGCTACGCCGAGCACATGGACCGCATGGACTATGTGGGCGCCAAGGACGTCGTCATGGAGCTCGTCCACGCCGCCAACCACTACATCGAGGACTCCGCGCCGTGGGCCGTGGCCAAGGACCCGGCGCGCGCCGAGGAGCTCTCCGACATCATCGTCAACCTCCTCGAGTCCATCCGCATCGCCGCGCACCTGCTCGAGCCCTTCATGCCCCAGACCTCGGCCGAGGTCCTGCGCCGCATGTCGCTCGCCGATGAGGCCGCGACCGACGACCTTGCGGCCGTGTGCGAGTGGGGCGGCCTGGCGGGCGGCGTGCCCGTGACCAAGGGCGACGCGCTCTTCCCGCGCCTCGCGTCCGAGAAGAAATAGGAAAGAAGCCCGATGACCAACTCCCCGCTCGCGTCGGCCACCGCCACGCGCGACCTGCTCGAGGCGTTCGGCCTGGCGACCAAGCATCGCCTGGGCCAGAACTTCCTCATCGACAACCACGTGATCGAGCGCATCTGCGAGCTCGCGGGGATCCGCGAGGACGAGCACGTGCTCGAGGTCGGCCCCGGCATCGGCACGCTCACGCTGGCGCTCCTTCAGGAGGCCGCCCAGGTGACGTCCATCGAGGCCGACCCGGAGCTCGAGCAGGTGCTCTGGTCGCACTCGGTCGAGCACCCGAACTTCGCCTTCATCATGGGCGACGCGCTCAAGGTCGCTCCCGAGCGCATCGCCGAGGCGAGCGGGGAGGCTCCGACGGTCTTCGTCGCGAACCTGCCCTACAACGTGGCTGCGACCATCATCCTGCAGTTCTTCCAGACGATGCCCGCGCTCGAGCGCGCCGTCGTCATGGTGCAGAAGGAGGTCGCCGACCGCATCTCGGCCGTCCCCGGAAACAAGACCTACGGCGGCTATACCGCCAAGCTCGGGCTCTACGGGCACGTGACGGGCCGCTTCGAGGTCCCGCCGCGCTGCTTCATGCCCGCGCCGCACGTGGACTCTGCGGTCGTGCGCATCGAGCGCGCGGAGGCTCCGTTGCCGGCGGGCCTCTTGCCCGAGGACGTGGCGGCCGCGATCGACGCAGCCTTCGCGCAGCGCCGCAAGACCATCCGCAACTCGATGAGCAGCAACGGCTTCGCCAAGGACGCCCTCGACGAGGCCTTCGCCTCCTGCGACATCGCGCCGACCGCCCGCGCCGAGACCCTCTCAACCGCCGACTTCGTCGCCCTCGCCGCCGCCCTTAAATGACGAAAAGGGACAGTCCCTTTTCGTCATTTAATCTTTGATGATAAAAAGGGACTGTCCCTTTTTATCATTGTACTTTTGATGTTCGATCAGAGAGAAGGAACCATGCCCGAGCTCAAGGTCCTCGACAGCAAGACCCTCGCGGACGGCGAGCTCTTCCACGACTCGCGCGGGCGCGCCTGCCCCGTGCCGACGCCGCTCGCCCCGCTCGCCGACACCCACGGCCACCTGGGAAGCCTCAAGCTCCATGACCCCGCGCTCGCTCTCGCCCGTGCGGCGGTCGTGGGCGTGCGCCTGCTCGTCGTGCCCGTGGACCCCGTGGACGAGTTCCCACGCAAGTGGGGGAGCGCCGCCGAGTTCCTCGATTTCGTGGACACCCATGTGGCCATCGCGCGCATGTGCCTCGAGGAAGCGGCGGCGCACGGTTTCCGGCCTCCCGAGTTCGAGGGTTGGGACGTGCCCGAGCTTCTCGACAACGTCAGAATCGTCGCCGGGGCGCATCCCTACGGAGCGGGGGAGTACGACGACGCGGCCGAGGCGCTCACGCGCGAGCTCCTCGCCTCCGGCCGCGCCGTCGGCGTGGGCGAGATCGGCCTCGACTTCGGCCCCTACAACGAGGTCGACGAGCGCACCCAGGAGGTCGCCTTCCGGCGCCAGCTGCGCCTCGCGCACGAGCTCAACCTGCCCGCCGAGCTCCACATCCGCGACGCCGCGGGCGACGCGGGCTGCACGGCGCACCGCCTCGCGGTGCGCATCCTCACCGAGGAGGGCGTCCCCGAGGCTGGCTGCGACCTGCACTGCTTCACCTCGAACGTGCACGTGATGGAGGACTTCAAGCAGCTCGGTTGCCACATCGCCTACGGCGGCGCGGCGACCTTCTCGCGCTCGCAGGAGATCCGCGACGCGCTCGCCCTCACGCCGTCGCGCTGCGTCATCACGGAGACCGACTGCCCCTACATGGCGCCCGTGCCCCTGCGCGGCGAGGAGTGCGAGCCGGCGATGGTCGCCTTCACCGCGGCGCTCGTGGCCAAGGTCCGCGCCGAGGCAGGCTCCGCGCCGGCCGCTGCCACTTACCGCGACCTGTGGCGTAACGCCTGCGAGCTCTTCGGCCTGCCGGACGGCGAGCGGTAGCCGGCGGCCGCCTCGCGCACGCTTCAGACGGCCGGCCACAGCGAGCTGGGAAGGGGAAGGCAAGATGAGCATGCGCCGCTTCGCGCACAAGGCCGCCGACGCGGCGCTCGAGCTCCTCTACCCGACCCGCTGCGTCGGCTGCGAGATGCCCGGCGAGCTTTTGTGCGACGAGTGCCGAGCCGACCTTCCCTGGATCGAGCAGCGGCGCGCCTGCCCCGTGTGCGGCGCTGCGTTCGGCGACGTGACCTGCACGGGCTGCGAGGGCGACTGGGAGCCGCGCGCGACCATCGCCGCCCTCGGCTTCACGGGCGCGGCGCCCCGCATGGCCACCTGCCTCAAGGACTACCACGAGCTGCGCCTCGCGCCGGTGAACGCGGCGGCGATGCTCTGCGCGCTCGAGGAGGCGTCGTTCTGGCCCGCCCGCGACGGCCGGCCCCGCTTCGACGCCCCGGCCACCGACGCCGTCTGCTTCGTCCCCGCCACGGCGGAGGCGTACGCCCGGCGCGGCTACGACCACATGGAGCTCACCGCCCGGAAGCTTGCGGGCATGCTCGGCCTGCCCTTGGCCGATGCGCTGGCAAGAAGGGCCGCCTCCGATCAGCGCGACCTCGGCCGCACCGGCCGAGCGGAGAACCTGCGCGGCACGATGAGCGCGGTCGAGGACGTGTCCGGCCTGCGGCTGCTGCTCGTCGACGACGTGGTGACCACGGGCGCCTCTATCCGCGAGGCCACGCGCGCCCTCCTGCGCCGCGGGGCGGCCGAGGTCACCGCCTGCTCGCTCATCCGCGTGTGGTAGCGCCGTCGCGCGGGAGCGCCCCGGGCCGTGACCGCCCCCGCCCCTCGACCGCTCGCCGCGGATTCCCTGTGCCCCCGCGCAAAAGATCGCGCCCCAAAGCCGCGCATCGCTTACCAGCGGTTATAATCACCCTGTCTTGCTCAGGTCTGTGGTTGCGGGGCGTCAGCGCCCCTAGCCCAAGGTAGACGAGGCCGAAGGGGTCCACGTAAGCGACCGCGTGCGCGCGGCGCGATCATGGTTCGTCCTAGAAGTAAGTCGCACCGCCCGTCATACCTATGAGGCATCCGGCCTCGCGGGCGAGAGGGTTGCAAGTGGAGGGGGCCGCGGCCCCCGAAGCGAAGGCCCCGGTGCGCGAGTGTGGGGTCAAAGACCAGGTCAGCTGGGCAAGGCGACGAACTGAAGAATAAGGGAGAGAGACGGGATCCTCGAATATGAAGCGCAACCTCAAGAACAAGACCCTCGGCATCGCCGCCGCCGGTCTCGCCTGCGCGGCCCTCGCGGGCTGCACGGTCGGACCCGTCACCCTCCCGGACATCGACCTCGGCTTCCTCAAGGGCGTCGGCATCGTGACGACCTCCGTGGCCGACGCCGAGTCCGTCATCCGCGACGAGCGCGATTGCGGCGTCGACTCCGCGGAGCTCGTATCGCCGGGGACGCTCACGGTCGGCGTGCTCCCCACGAACACCGCGCCCCTGATCTGCACGAAGGACGACGGCTCCCGCGCCGGCATCGACGTCGAGTTCGCGTACGCCCTGGGCGACCACGTCGGCCTGCCCGTCACCTTTAAGGCGGTCTCCTCGGCGACGGCGTCGCTGGGGACCGACTGCGACATCGTGGTGGGCGCCTCGACCGCCGACGCCGGCTCCGCCACGAACGCGACCGTCGTCGGCGATTACGCCGAAAGCGCGATCGGCCTCTTTGCCCGCGGGAAGCAGGGCGAGCTCACGGCCACCGACCTCAAGGGCAAGACCGTCGGCGTGCAGCCCGGCTCGGTCTCGGAGCGCGCCCTCTCCAACGCGAATACCGGCTGCGTCGAGCAGTCCTTCGCCAACATCAACGAGGCGATGAGCGCGCTCGGCTCCGGCACCATCGACGCCGTCGTGTGCGACGCGTACGCCGGCTGCTACCTCGCCGCCGACTACGACGACGTGAACCTCATCGGGACGCTCGACACCCCCGTGGCGCTCGGCGTCGCGGTGAGCTCGGCGAAGCCGACGCTCACCTCCGCCGTCCAGTCCGCCGTCGATGCGGTCCAGTCCAACGGCCAGCTCGACGTCATCAAGTCCCGCTGGGTCGGCCAGATCGG
>NZ_DAWEMK010000039.1:0-2687 GCF_052362415.1 Paratractidigestivibacter sp.
GGGTTTCGGCTCGGGGCGGTCGCGGGGGGTCAATCTGGGCTTCGCCCTGAGAGGGGGCCAGCCCCCTCCTAACTCCAAGCAGGGATTCACGGTGAGGGCGGCGCCGGTTTCTGGTTCTGTTCCTCGGCCGCCTGTGGTACGGCTCGGGCGCCGGTCTTCGTTACGCGCACTCGTGGGGCCGGTCCGGTTGGGCCGCTTGGGGCTTCGTCTCCCGGCTTTCTGTCTATAAATCTCTACTCGCACCGTGTCTACCGCGCCCGCCGCTTTCTGGCGGGACGCGGCTCCGCCTGACTCCTTTGAGTGAAATTTGTCCGCAAGGCTCACGGGCTGGTAGCCGCAAGGCGAACGCTCGTATGACAGACAGAAAGAGCTTTGATCTATGAAAACCTACTGCAAGGGCATCGAGTTCACGCGCAAGAGCGTCGTCGAGGCCCTGCACCGATGGAAGAAAAGTGACTCCGGCAAGGAGAACGGCTGGCGCGTCGCCGACGAATACGGCACCGAGACGGCGTTCGTCGACCGCATCTGGCTAGAGCTCTCGACCGAGACGCTTACGTTCGAGCCGATTCGAACCTACCTGAAGCACGACCCAAACAACGGCAAGCTGCGCGAGATAAGCGTCGAGAGCATCAAGCGGCAGGTCTGCAACTACCTGTGCGTTGGGGCACTCGAGCCGCTCCTTGCCGCCAAGGTCGGCTTCTGGCAGGTGTCGAGCGGCGTCAAGGGCAAGGGCGCGGCGCTGGGGATGCGCAAGCTCAGGCGTGAGGTTCACCGCTTCGCCTACCACGTACACGTCGACATCCGCAACTGCTACGGCTCGATGCGGACGGAGATAGTGGAGGGTCTGGCGGCGCGCTACGTCAAGAACAGCCAAGTCCTCTACCTGCTCCATTCGCTGCTGTCGACGATGAACGGCGTCCTTATCCTCGGCAGCTACCTGTCGCTTCGGTTGGCGGCGCTCGTGATCTCGTTCGCGTACCACGCGGTCGAGGAGGCGGCGAAGGAGCGGCACGGCAAACGCGTGAGGCTCGCGGGATGCCAGGTGTGGTACGCCGACGACGGCTATTTTCTCGGCAACTCAAAGCGCTCGCTCAGGAAGGCCGCGGCCATCGCCGCACGCGTTTTGGGGCGGCTAGGATTGTCGCTGAAACCGTGGAAGGTGAGGCGCAACGGCGCCGAGCCCATCGATTTCGCGGGCTATCGCATCTGGTGCGCTCGCGGGCGACGGGTCGACTTGCGAAAGAGGCTCTGGAAACGACTGCGACGCGCGTTCGCGCGCTACAGGCGCAGGCGCACCGAGCGCTTGGCGAGGCGCGTGTGCTCTTACTGGGGCTGGCTGAAAACGGCCGTCATGGAGCACCAGATGAACGTCAAGCGGTGCATATTCAACGCGGCGAGGGCCGTGGGTTAGGAGGAAAAATATGGTTGTGAAGTCGGAGCGAACGGGCGAGAGGCCCGAGACGGTCGAGATCGCGGGGACCGACGTCTGGCTGCGCCGCGGCATCGCCGAGGGCGAGCGCGAGGAGCAGGGCGGCGAGGGCGGTTCCGTCAAGGTGAAGGTGTTCACCTACGAGGAGCTGCACTTCACCGACCCGACTGGCGAACTGACGGTCGAGGGCGCAAAGGCCGACTTTGACACCGTCTGGGCGGCTCACGAGGCGGACGGCATGAGCATGGAGGAGCAGATCGCATCGCTCCAGCAGCAGGTCGCCGACTCGCAAGCGGCCCTTCTCGAGCTCGGCGACATCGTTGGAGGTGAGTAACTTGGCGAAGATCTACTACCGCGCCGTGAAAAGCGGCAAGCGCACGCTCGAGAGCGTTCCCGAGCGCTGGCGTGACGAGGTACGCCAGATGCTAGAGGCAGACGGCGAGTAGGGAAGGGCCCCGGCTTCGGTCGGGGCCCTTTTCCGTTATGCGCGGGCGACCATGCGTGCCGACGATTGGAGGCGGCGCATGGCGAGGGATAGCGCTCACGAGTTCTCAGACGCCGAGATTCGGGCGTTCGAGCGCGAGGTGGCGGGAGTGTACGGCGAGGCGAGCAAGACGGCCTACGCCAACCTCAAGCGCTATCTGGCGCAGTTCGAGGCCGACGACGAGAAGATGCGCGAGCGGCTCGAGGCCGGCGAGATCACCAAGGCGCAATACAGGTCTTGGCGAAGCGGGAAGATAGCGGCCGGCAGGCACTACCGAATCGTCCTCAAGCAGTGCGCCGAGGCCATGACGCATGCGAACGTCGTCGCGGCCGCCGCCATCGAGGGCAGGCTGCCCGAGGTCTACGCCGAGAACTACAACTACGGCACGTGGCAGGTCGAGAGCGCCGTGGGCGTTGACACGGCCTACGCGCTGCAGGACGCCTCGACCGTGCAGAGGCTGCTCACCGACCACGACAGCTACCTGCCAAAGCCGTCCGTCAACGTCGCCAAGGACATGGCATGGAACCGGCGGCTCATCGCCAACCAGATCATGCAGGGCGTGCTGCTCGGCGAGTCGATATCAAAGATCGCAAAGCGCATTCAGGACGTGGCGGGGTCCAACCGCGCGGCGGCGGTGCGCTTGGCGCGGACCTCGACGACGGCGGCCGAGAACGCCGGGCGCGTCGACAGCTACAAGAGGGCCAAGGGGCTCGGCATCAATGTGCAGCAGGAATGGGTGGCGACGCTCGACGGGCGCACGCGCTCGAGCCACAG
>NZ_DAWEMK010000039.1:2697-8417 GCF_052362415.1 Paratractidigestivibacter sp.
AACTCGACCGCGAGAAGGTGGAGGTCGGGGAGAAGTTCAGCAACGGGTGCCGCTATCCCGGCGACCCCGAGGCGCCGTATGCCGAGACGTGCAACTGCCGATGCACGCTGGTGGCGTGCTGCGACGGGCTCGACGTGCTCGACGGCGAGCGTTTCAGCCGCCTGCCCGAGGGCATGACCTACGAGGAATGGAAGGCGGGCAAGCCCGCCGTCAACGGCGCCAAACCGGCCGACCGCACCATCTCGGAGTTCATGGACATGCCCGGCACCAAGCGCAAGCTGGACGTGGCGGGCGTATCCAAGACCGAGGCGCGCAAGCGGCTCTCGCGGCAGCTCGTGGACTACGGCATACCGTCCGGCTCGTTCCGCAAGATGAGCGCCGGCGACCAGCAGAAGGTGTTGGACGCGGCGCTGGCCTGAATTCGGCGCATCGCAGGCAAGCCCGATATGTCTGCTTCCGTCTACTCGTGCCTCAATGGGGATCAAAGGGATGCGGTGAAAGGCATTCTCAAGCGTTCGGACAAGGCTGCCCGTAGCGTTTACCTGAAGCATGAGCGGGATTTCGTTTTGCTGAACGGCGGATGGGGCGGGACCGCCCACTACAGCCCAACGGACGGTGGCGTGAGGCTCAACCTTGAAAGAGTGTTTTCGAAAGATGGATTGAGACCCCAAGGAACGACCTGGTTCCATGAGTTCGGGCACATGGTCGACGGTCTCAACTCGAATATATCGGAGACTTACAAAGGTGGGGTATTCGCGAAGACGATCAAGAAGGAGGCGAACGCATACATCGACGCTCGCAACAAGGAGATGCGCGAAGGCTTCAAGCGGGCAAAGGCGGCTAAGGACCTCGGGTGGCTAGAGGCGAACGGCTATATCTCAAAATGGAAGGTAGACTATTTGAGGAAGCACCCTGACAACGTCGCCGAGGCGATCTCATCCCTCAAGCACACGAAGGCGGACGCGTACCGCTCGGTCGAGTCCGAGATTTGGGAGATGAGCGATGCGGACAAGGCGGACCTCTCAGATCTGTTCGGCGGGGCAACGCTGAACAAGTGTAACGATGGATGGGGCCACAGCAAGAGTTATTGGCGGCCAAAGGGAGCGTCCGAGGACTACCAGCTGGCAAGGCTTGCGCAAGAGGGCTTCGCCGAGTTCTTCAGCGCAAGCACCGCGAACCCGGAATCTCTCGCCGTCCTGCGCAAATACCTACCGGAATCGAGTAAAATATTTGACGAGATGATGAAGGAGGGGCTGTGATGGTTGCCGAATTGCATACATGGGAGCAGGTCGACAAGCTCGCGGCCAACTTCGAGGAGCGTTTCGGCTATGAGCCGATATGGTACGGCAATGTCGATGAGGTCTATGCAGCCCTCAAGGAGTCGCTGGACTCTGGCGTTCCAAAACTCGAGAGGCAGGACCCCGAAATCTGTCTCTAGCGTATAACGGCGTATCATCAAGATCGACGAGTGCCTGACGACAAGAGGTTGACATGCTCACATTGGAAGAGGCCATAAAGCCGATTCTGGAAGAGGAGGCCGTAGACGGATACGGCCCGGTGTGCGCATACGAGGGCAAATACCATTGGTTCGTCGGTTTCGGTTTCGATGGAAAGATGGCCCCGAGCGACACTCCGTACGCCATCGACAAGGAAACGGGGAGGATTGACTTCTTCCCGATTCCATTTTTCCTCAGAGGCGAGAGCCCGTCTGCTATCGAGCTTGAGATGGACAAGGCCCACGAGGTAAAAATCCAATAGATCACAGCCGGCCCCGCCACGGCGGGGCTTTTTTCATGCCGCGTGACCGTGCCGCGACACTGCCCGCAGAGAGATTGGGGCAGGCATGAAAGAGCTATTCACTTGCGCGAGCTGCGGAGACTGCGCCGTAAAGCTGGGCTTCGGCTTCACGTTCCCGGATACCTACATCTGCACGCAGCGCGGCGACAAGGTTGAGCCCGACGACGGCTGCACGCTCGGGCGCGAGGTCGTTCCGGTGCAAGCCATCGAGGCCATCGAGGCGGACGTCGACGGCCGCGTGGGCTATGGGTGCGAGGTGCTCGACTGATGGCTTATGGGCTTGTCGGCGGCGCCGGCGACCACGGCCGGCACGGGACCCTCATCACCGAGGAGATCGTAAACGCCGCAAAGCTGGATACCGCCGAGTGCATCGAGATACGGCAGAACAACATCGAGCAGGTCGAGAAGGCCCTCCTGCGAGCCTATAAAACAGGCCTGGAGGAGATTGGCCTCGTCGCGGAGGGCTACGCCAAGGCGACGTGCCCGGTCGACACGGGAAGGTTGCGCAACTCCGTCACACACCTCCTCAAAGGCTACGACTGCTTCATCGGAACCAACGTCGAGTACGCGCCATACGTCGAGGAGGGGACCTCCCGCATGAAGGGCAAGCACTTCCTGCGCAAGGCGGCAACGGGCCACGGAGACACGTACCGGGCGATTCTCGAGAAGCACCTGAGGGGTGGCGCGTAGGGCCGCGTTACTCCGCTTGGATACTCACCCTTGCCGCGAGGTATTGCGGTGCGGGCCCTGCCGAGGCAATAGGCTGGGACCCGCCCATTCCGAAGCAAGGGAGATTCTGTTGGCACTCACGCGAAAGATGCTCAAGGCAATGGGCATCGAGGACGAGAAGATCGACCAGATCATCGAGGAGCACGCCGAGAGCGTGGACGCGCTCAAGGCGCAGCGCGACGAGCTCAAGGAGGCCGCGGGCAAGGCGGACGGCTACAAGAAGGAGCTGGACGCGCTCAAGGCCAAGGGCGAGGGCGCGGGCGAGTACGAGGAAAAGTACAAGGCTGCCGTCAAGAACCTAGAGGACTACAAGGCCAAGGTCGAGGGCGAGAAAGCCGCAGCCGAGAAGCGCAGCCTGTACCGAGAGCTGCTCAAGTCGGCGGGCGTCGACCCCAAGCGCATCGAGACCGTTCTCAAGGTCTCCGACCTCGAGAACGTGACCGTCAAGGACGGCGCTATCGAGGGTGCGGACAAGCTCACCGAGGGCATCAAGGCCGACTGGGCCGACTTCATCGCAACCACAACCGTCAAGGGCGCCGACGTGGCCCACGCCCCCAAGGGCGAGGGCGGCAAGGACATCAACGAAATGAGCACCGCCGAGTACATGAAGTACAAGGCGGAGCAGAGAGGCTAAGGGGTTTCTATGTCGAACACCATCCTTACACCCAACATCATCGCCAACGAGGCGCTGGACGTTCTGCGCACCAACGCCGTCATGGCCAACCTCGTCCACCGCGACTACTCCTCCGAGTTCGTCGCCGGCGTGGGCGACACCATCACCGTCCGCAAGCCCGCCACCTTCGAGGCCAAGGAGTTTACTACCGAGGTCGAGGTGCAGGACGCCACGGAGGGCAAGGTCCCCGTCAAGATGGACAAGCTGCTCGACGTGACGTTCGCCGTCACGTCCAAGGAGCTGACGATGGGCATCGTCGACTTCTCCGCGCAGTTCCTCGTCCCGGCCATGCAGGCCTTCGCCGACAAGATCGACGGCTACCTGCTCGCGCTCGAGAAGGACGTCACGAACCGCGTCGACCACACCAAGGGCGCCATCGCCGTGGCGGACATCATCGCCGCCCGCAAGTTCCTCGTGGACGCCAAGGCGCCCTCCACGGAGCGCCGCTTCGTCTACGGCTCCCAGGCCGAGGCCGACCTGCTCAACACCGAGGCGTTTACCAATGCCTCCGCCGTCGGCGACAACGGCACCGCCCTCAAGGAGGCATCGCTTGGCCGCAAGTACGGCCTCGACTTCTACTGCGACCAGAACGTGCAGAAGATCACGGCGGAGACGGCCGACTACACGCCGTCCATCGCGTTCCACAAGAACGCCTTCGCGCTCGTGACCCGCCAGCTCGAGATGCCGCTTGGCGCTCCCAAGGCGTACTCCACCTCCTACGACGGCTTCGGCCTGCGCGTCGTGCAGGGCTACGACCAGAAGACCAAGACCGACACCGTCTCCATCGACATGCTTTGCGGCGTCAAGACCCTCAGCCCCGAGCTCGCCGCAGTCATCACCGATAAGCGATAGGCGCAGAGATGCTCGAGCAGGTGCTTCTGTCGCTGCGCAACTGGTTCGTCGCCGACAAGCGCACGGGGCGCGTCCGTATCGAGGACGGCCGCCTCGTGCCGCCCGCAGCCCTCGGCCTCAAGGAGGGCCAGTACGTCCGCATCACGGGCTCGACGTTCAACGACGGGCTGCATGCGTGGCCCTACAACGACCTCACGGACGAGGAGTTCGTCGGCACCGTCTGGGCGCTCGCCATCCCGCAGGCCGTGGTCGACCTCGCCAACGAGATCGCGGCGTGGCAGACCGAGCACGCCAAGGAGCTGGACAGCCCGTACGCGAGCGAGAGCTTCGGCGGCTACAGCTACACGCGCGTCGGCGGCGACGGCTCGCCCATCACGTGGCGGCAGCAGTTCAAGGCGCGCCTCGACCCTTGGAGAAAGCTGTGAGCCGCCTGTACGAGCGCATGGCGGTGGCGTGCGCGAGGCTCGTCGCAAAGACCGAGCCTGACGGCGAGGGCGGCTTCAAGACCGTCCTCGCCGTCAGCGACGGCTTCACGGCGGCGATCGTGCGCGACAGCTCCACGGCCTCGCGTATCGCGGAGCACGACGGCGTGAGGAACGTCTACACCGTGACGACCGCCGAGCCGCTGCGCTACGGCGACCTCTTCCAGCGTGCGTTCGACGGGCAGGTATTCCGCTGCACGTCGAACGCGGACGACGGCGCCGCGCCGTGCTGCGCGTCGTTCGGCTTCGGCCAGTGCAGCGCGGAGGAGTGGGAGGTGCCGGATGGCGACTAAGGCGGCAGCGCTGCAGGCGTGGCTCGAGGGCTTCGGGCTGCCCGTGTACCGCGACTCGGCGGTGCCGGGCGAGGCGAAGATGCCCTACATCACCTACGACCTGCCGACCGCGTCGTTCGGCACGCAGTGCAACTCCGAGGTGAACCTCTGGTTCCGTACATCGTCCGAGGCCGCGCCCAACTCCAAGGCCGAGGAGGTCGCCCGTGCGCTGGGGCTCTCCGGCGTGCTGCTGCCGTGCGACGGCGGCGGCATGTGGGTGATGCAGGGCGAGCCGTTCTGCAACGCCATGGCCGACGAGGACGACGCCGTGAAGCGCCGAATCATCAACCTGACCATTGAGTACATGACCAGCTACTAGGAGGTCATATGTCTAAGTTCACGCGCATCCCCGAGAACACGTTCAAGGAGATCGTCATCAACGCGGGCCTGCTCGCCACGAATTTCAACCCCACGACCGCCGAGGTCGCGGAGTCCGAGCTGATGGGCGCGACGAGCGGCGGAGTCAGCTTCGCCGCCACGCCCAGCTTCATCGACTACGGCGAGGACATCGACAACTGCCCCGCCAACACGATGGAGCTGAAGCGCATCGACAGCATCGAGGCCAAGCTGAGCGGCACGTTCGTGACGCTGAACACCGCGCTCGGCAAGAAGCTCGCGGCCGCAGCCGACGAGACCGAGGGCAAGATCGTCCCGCGCTCCGCACTCTCGGAGGCCGACTTCGCCGACATCTGGCTCATCGGCGATTACTCGGGCGAGAACGGCAACGGCTATATCGCCATCCGCCTCATCAACGCGCTCAACACGGGCGGTCTGCAAATCACGACGCAGAACAAGGCCAAGGGCCAGTTCGCGTTCGAGTTCACCGGCCATTATTCCATTACGGCGCAGGATACG
>NZ_DAWEMK010000039.1:8427-10280 GCF_052362415.1 Paratractidigestivibacter sp.
CAAGAACCCCGAGATCGTGCCCTACGAGCTGTATATCAAGCAGGAGATTGGAGCCTAACCATGAAGCTGGAGAACCTTAACGCCGACGAGTTCCAGAACGCCATGTGCCTGCTGGCGGACGTTGCCGAGGACGTCATGAACGGCGAACTCGGCGCGAAGGCCAAGGCCGCCTACGCCAAGTTCCGCTCCGACTCCGCCAAGGCCAAGGCCAAGGCGACCGCCAAGGCCAAGGGCGACCCCGAGGCCGCGAAGGCAGCCGCAACCGCCGAGGTCAACGGCCTCGCCGTGGACATGGTGGCCGGTCTTCTGCCCGACGTGCTGCGCCAGGGTGGCGAGATCAGCTACAAGCTGCTCGCCGCACTCGACGGCCAGACGCTCGAGGAGTACAAGGCCGACTTCACCGTCAAGAAGTGGGTGAACGACATCAAGGATGCCATCGACGGCATCGACGGCATCAAGGACATCCTGGCTCCTTTTTTTGGATAGCCGCCGAGGACCCATCTCACATATGGCTCTGTCTGGGCGAGTACGTCGGGCCACGGCGTGCTCGCCCTTTCTCTAGGTACATGGTCGCGCGGTGGCGCGAGCGGGACGAGCGGGAGGCGTTCCGCGTGTACCTGAGCGAGTCGGTGCGCCTCATGGCGCAGGGGAAGTGGCTCAAGGAACCCTTCCTGAGCATCGTCAACGGCGATGCGGGCGATGGGTCCGAGGCGGAGGACACGCGCGGCGGCGACGAGATCGCCGCAGACATCATCGAGCGGATGGGATTGAAGGTGGTCTAGGTGAACCTTCTCGACCTGATGATTAAGGTCGGCCTCAAGGACGAGGCCAGCGGCAAGGCCGAGGGCGTGGCCTCGAGGGTCGTGGGCACGCTCGGCAAGGCCGGAGCGACCGTTGCCAAGGCGGTAGGCGTGGGCGTCGCCGCCGTGGGGGCGGGCGTCGCCGCCATCGGCGTGGCGAGCACGCAGGCCTACGCCGCGTACGAGCAGAACGTCGGCGGCATACAGAAGATTTTCGGCAACATGGGCAAGTCGCTAGACGAGTACGCCGCGCTCACGGGGCAGACCGTCGAGCAGTGCGGCGGGAAGTGGCAGCAGCTCGAGATCGCGCAGACCAAGGCGCTTGCGAACGCCGATGCTGCCTACAAGACCTGCGGGCAGAGCGCAAACGCCTATATGGAGCAGGTGACGGGGTTCTCCGCAGCGCTGGTGTCGAGCCTCGGCGGTGACACGGTAAAGGCCGTGGACTACGCCAACATGGCGATGGTCGACATGAGCGACAACGCAAACACCTTCGGCACGGCGACGGAGGACCTCCAGAACGCCTACCAAGGATTCGCCAAGCAGAACTACACCATGCTCGACAACTTGAAGCTCGGCTACGGCGGCACTAAGGAGGAGATGCAGCGCCTCGTCAAGGACGCGCACGCCGTCAACTCCGCCGTGGACGAGTCGAGTCTCTCATTCGACAATATCGTGCTCGCTATCCATACGATGCAGGAGCAGATGCAGATCGCCGGTACGACCTCGCGCGAGGCCGCGACGACCATCGAGGGCTCCTGCAACATGGCGAAGGCCGCCTGGGAGAACTGGATAACGGAGCTGGGCAAGGACGGCGCCGACATGGGCAAGCTCACCGAGGAGCTGGTACAGTCGGTCGAGACGGCGGCCTCGAACGTCATCCCGCGCGTGGCGACCATCGTCGGCACGGCGTTGTCGCAGCTGCCGAGCCTTGTCACGTCGGTCGGTCCCGTGCTCGGTCAGGCGTTCGTCAGCATCTTCACGCAGGCACTCGACAGCGTGGCGGCAGCCGTGCCCGGACCCATGGGCGACATCATCTCCGCCGTGTCGGAC
>NZ_DAWEMK010000039.1:10290-12201 GCF_052362415.1 Paratractidigestivibacter sp.
ATTGGAGCAGGCGTCCTTAGAGGATTTGGTAGCCGTGGACGAGATCGGCGAGCGCTTCAAGGGCCTTGGCGAGATCTGGTCGGCTGGTGACAACCCGCTCGAGTCTCTGCACCTCGCCATGGTCTACGGGCTGACGCTGCTCGAGGGCGACCTTTCCACGCTGCAGGAGAACATCACCTCATCGCTGCCCGGCATCGCCGAGGGCTTCGCCGAGGTGGGCGGCGAGGTCGTTCCCAAGCTCGCCGAGGGAATCGAGACGGGGCTATCGTTCCTCTCCGAGACGGCGGCGTCGCTCATGACGTCGCTCGGCGGCTACCTGTCCGAGAACCTGCCCTCCATCACGGAGAGCGGCCTGCAGATTCTCACCGGCCTCTCCGAGTCCATAGCCGAGAACGCGGGCGTTCTGGCAGAGGGCGCGGCGAACCTCATCGTCGGCTTGGCGCAGGGTATCGCCGACAGCCTGCCGACGATCATCGAGCAGGCCCCGGTCATCGTGCAGAACCTCGCCAGCGCGATCAACGACAACGCGCCGATACTGCTCGGTGCCGGCATCCAGGCAATCGTGACGCTGGCACTTGGCATCGTGCAGGCGATACCGACGCTCATCGCCAACATCCCGGCCATCTTCTCGGCTTTCGTCTCGGCTTGGTCGGCGTTCGACTGGCTGAGCCTAGGCAGGAACGCCATCACGTTCCTGGGCAACGGTATCACCGGCATGGCCGGCTTCGTCAGCACGTGCGGTACCAACATCATGTCCGCTATCCGCGGCGCAATCAAGAATCTGCCGTCCACCCTGGCGAGCATCGGCCGCAACGGAATCAGCAGCCTGGGTTCCGCCATCAGCGGCGCGGTCGGCTTCGTGACCTCGGCTGCGGCCAATATCGGCAGCTCCATTGTGAGTGCCCTGTCCTCAATCCCCGGCCGTGTGGTGTCCATCGGCTCGCAGATCGTGCATGGCATCGCAAACGGAATCAGCGGCGCGGCAGGCGTGGTCGTGAACAAGATTACCGGCGTGGTGGGCGGCGCCATCGACGCGGCCAAGAACCTGCTGGGCATCCATTCGCCGTCGCGCGTGTTCCGCAAGATTTTCGGCTACGTCATGGAGGGCGCGGCCCTCGGCATCGACGACACGGCGGACGAGCCGGTGAAGTCCATGAGGTCGGCGGTGCGCAACGTCGAGAAGGCCGCCGTGTTCGGTGTGAGCGTTACCGGCGGCGGAGCATACGGGGCGACCGCCAGCGGAGCCGCGGGCATCGCGGGCGGCGGCAACGTTTACAACCTCTACCTCGACGGCGACCTGCTGGGCGTCGACGGGCGCGTGGCCTCCGCCTTCAGGAGCTTCGTCGCGGCGGTGGAGCAGAGCATGGCGATGGGGGTCGCGTAGTATGGCGCAGGGAAACTTGGTTCAAGGCGGCAGTGGCTATAGAAAGTACTGCTGGTGCGCGTACGTGGACGTTGCCGAGGTCGGGCGCACGGACACCACCGTGACCTACCGCGTCACGCACGGCTACGGCACGCGCTACACCATCGACTGCTACGCAAACGGCAGCTCGTCGGCGGGCGGCTCGTGGAACGGCTCGGTATACTCGACGAACAACTCCGGCTGGGTGTGGGTGCAGTGCACGTCGCGCGACGTCGAGCTCGCGCGCGGCAACGGCGACGCCTACGACCACACCTTCACGGGCCAGATTAACGTCACGGGCGGCTTCGGCAACGGAACGTCGAACGCCTCCAACACCGTCACGGTCCCGTGCCGTGCCTACCACACGCCGCACACGCCGAAGAACATCAGGGCGGAGCGCCTGAGCGACACCAGCGCGAAGGTCAGCTGGGACGTCGACTACACGGGCATGAACGGCGACTACCCCTGGTCGACCGTGACCGTCGGCGTGGTGAAGAACGGCCCGGGGA
>NZ_DAWEMK010000039.1:12211-14189 GCF_052362415.1 Paratractidigestivibacter sp.
ACCACGAGCCACACCTACAACGGCCTCGAGCCGGGCTGCATGTACATCTTCTCGGCCAAGGCGACGGGCCCCGGCGGCACGTCGGACTACGGCGTGAGCGCGCCGGCGATCTACACCACGCCGACGGCGCTCGGCATGCTCGAGGCAGTCAAGGTGGAGGCGGCGAAGGTCGTGCTCAAGGGGCATGACGCGCCGGCCTTCGTCGACAGCTGGGAGTTCCAGCTCACGACCGACGGTGGAAAGACGTGGGTCGATGCGGACGTGAACGCCTCTTGGGAGGACGAGGAGGCGCCGGCGGGTACGGTGCGCTACCGCGCCCGCGCGGTCAAGAGCGGCCTCAAGGGACCGTGGACCGAGTCAAACGAGGTCACGACAATATGCCCGCCGCTCGCACCGTTCATCAGGGGCGTCAGGGCGGCTTACGCCACAGGTTCGACCGCGACGCTCGAATGGGTGCCCAACCATCCGGACGGCTCGGCGCAGACCTCAGCCGAGGTGCAGGTCACGACGCCGACGGGTCCCACCACCACGACGGTCGATGGCTCGGGTACGAGCCTGAAGCTGCCGACCGGCACCAAGGGCCTCTACTCCGTGCGCGTGCGCACCAAGGGCCTCGACGAAGACTGGGGCGCATGGTCGAGCGCGGCGGCATATACCGTGGCGGACGCGCCCCAGGCATTCTTCACCGACCCGGCTGCGGACGGGGCAACCTTGCGCGCGGTGCCGCATACCTTCACGTGGAAGGTGGCCGACGAGACGGGCGTCAGCCGACAGTACCTGTCTTTATGCGACATCAGGGGCAACCTTCTGTGGAGCGGGGCTGTGGACAAGGACGCGCGTTCCTTCCGCCTGGGCTACGCGCAACACGCGTTCGTCAACTTCACGCCGTACAGGGTCATGCTCACGGTCACGGCCGGATCGTCGCTATCGGTCACCGTCTCGAGAACTTTCCGGACCGACTGGGCACCGCCAGCCAAACCGTCGCTAAACATCTTCGTCGACGAGAGGCTGGGATGCCAGCTGTCGGTATTCCCAGGCAAGGCCGACAGCGACGACACGCCCGAGACGTCCCACTTCACCGTGTCGCGCGTCCTGCCCGACGGCTCGACCCTGCAGCTCGGCTCTCACCTTGCGGCGGGCGAGGGCGCGAGCGACCCGCTGCCTCCGCTCAACAGCGAGTTCGAGTACGTCGCGGTCGCCTACGCCGCGACGGGCGTGAGCACGGCGACGAGGGTCAAGACGACCGTGGCGAGCCGCGCGGTGGCTCTCAACTGGGGGGCCGGCGCTGAGAGGACGTGGCTCGGGCGCTATCTCAAGAAGGGCTCGAGCCGCAATGTGACGCACGGGTACAAGATGCTGCACTTTGCCGACGGCGGGGAAGGGTTGCCCGTCTCGTACGGCATCAACGAACGGGACGTCAAGGACAGCATGGACTTCCTGCTGCTCGACGAGGAGGACTACAAGTCATTCCTCGAGGTCATGAACACCGCGGGACGCTTTTGGGTGCGCGATCTCTACGGCGAACGGTTCCGCGCCCGCCTGAGTTGCAGCGTGAATCGTTCCGACGGCGCGTGGGTGGCTTCGTGCGACCCGACGTGGGAGACGTGGGAGGAGCCCGCTAATGGCTGATAGCTGGACGAGGCCGTTCGACGCCTCCTACGACTTCGTGCGCGTCTCGCGCGAGACGGGGCTCGAAGTCGACTTCGTGCGCGACATCGAGAACGGCGGCTCCATCGAGCGCAACGCAAACACGGCGCTCTATGAGACTGCATCCCTGGACTTCGCCGACAAGTTCGACGTCGGCAACGACTTTCTGCGCGTGTACCTCAACGCCTCCTTCTCGGACGGCAGCGAGAGGCGCGAGTGCCTCGGCACGTTCATGCCCGTGGTGGACTCGGTGGACATCGACGGCGCCTACCGCGAGGGACAGATCAATGCCTACGGCCTCCTGAAGCGGCTCAAAGACGACGACTTCGAC
>NZ_DAWEMK010000039.1:14199-15105 GCF_052362415.1 Paratractidigestivibacter sp.
ACGGGCCGTACGTGATCGTTGCGGGCAGCAATCTGGTTGATGAGGCCGTCAAGATAGCCGAATCGGTCGGCCTCACCGTCTACGCCGACCCTAGCAGCCTCCTTCTGGGCAGCACCTTGGTTTTCGGCGTGGGCAGGGACAACGACGCTAAGAACAAGCTGGACGCGGTGGACCTGCTCCTCAAGGCGGCCGGGTTCCGCTCGCCAGCGACCGACCGAATGGGCAACGTGATCTACAGGCGCTACGTCGAGCCTGCCGACATGCCCATCTCGGCGGAGTTCACCGAGGGCAGGGACGCGCGCTTCATGCCGGACATGACCGAATCGACCAACCGCGCCGAGGTCTGCAACGTCGTGCACGTGGACTTCAGCACGCAGGACGCATCGGTGCGCGGCACGGCGGTGGACGACTCGCCCGACTCCGACCTGTCGACAGTCTCGGTCGGTCGTCGCATCGTCAAGAGTTACAGCTACGACAGCCTGCCGGGCGTTGACACCGAGGACAGCAACCTTGTCGAGGGCGCCGCCAACGCCCTCATCGGCACCGGCAAGAAGTCGGATAAGAGCTTCAGGCAGAGCGATTCGCACGGCAGCATCCAGACCGTCTACGTCCCCGACTCGCCGCAGGTGGGCGTGCTTTTCGGCATCAAGGTCGTCTCGAGTGGGGGGAGCGTCGGCTTCTGCCAGGACGAGGGGCCGAGCGTCAAGAAGGATACGGACTACACGCAGAGTGTGTGGGTCAAGGGCACTAAGGGCGCGACGGGCATCATACAGTCTTTCTGGGATCAGGAGAGGGCGCTTGGCCCGGTGACCAAGGGGTTCACCATGACTGGCGAGTGGCAGAAGGTCAGCTACACCTACCACGCCACGGAGAACCACAGCAAGGTCAGCTGGGGCTACTGCTACA
>NZ_DAWEMK010000039.1:15115-15914 GCF_052362415.1 Paratractidigestivibacter sp.
CGGCGGCGAGGCCATCTTCGTCGCCGACAAGGTCGAGGAGGGAGGCAACGCCACGCCTTGGCCCCAGGACGCCATGCAGTCGGCTGCGGACCGCAAGGCGGCGGAGCTTCTCGCCACCGAGCGCTCAGTGACGCGCACGGACGAGTTCAGGAGCGTGTATAAGCCCGTCGAGCCGTGCATGGCGGTGGCGATGAACTACAGGACCGGCGGGGTGGTCGGCAAGCTGGCAATCCAGAAGCAGACGCTGACGCTCGACGCCGGCTGCGTCATAAAGCACACGGCGAGGAGGTACGAGCGATGAGCGATTCGGCGGTCGAGATCAAGGGTGCGGCGGCGCGGCTGGCTGCGGCGATTCCGTCGGGCGGCAAGCGGCTGACGATGGAGTTCGGCACGGTCGTCGGCGTCCATGGCACGGCGCTGGACGTGATGCTTCGCGGTGCGGTCGTGACGGTCCCGATGGTGCGATCCTGCACGGGGTGCGTCATCACCGACCGCGCCGTGATTCTGTCGCAGGGCCCGCTGGCCGTGTGCGTCGGCACGATGGCGGCGGTGTAGACCGGCGTTACGGGGGCCCGAACCTGCAATGTGGCGGGGAATGGGCCCCACCACACTGCAGAACGGAAGGGAGGCCGGATGGAGGTGCTAAAGCTGTTCGCGCCGTATGGCCCGAGCTGGCTTGGCGGCGCTGCGCTGGTGCTCATCGCCTTCTATTTTGGGCGGCAATTTCTGGACGAATACAAGGTCCAGAACGAGCGCAAGGCGAACATCGACCTCAAGCGCGAGGAGCGCAAGCAGGCCG
>NZ_DAWEMK010000040.1:0-13103 GCF_052362415.1 Paratractidigestivibacter sp.
TTGCGGCGCTGCGCGTGGCCGCGGAGGCGTCTGTGCGGCGCTGTGGCGCGCTCTGTGCGCGTCTGGCGGTGTGGGGCCGGGCTCGGTGCCGGGCGCCGTGGTGGGCGCCCTGCGGGCCGCTGTGGGCTACTTCCCGAGAGCTCGGTCGAGGTTGTGCTGGAGGCGCTTGGCCGTCTCCTCTTGGAGTCTGGTCATTATCTTCTCATTGGTGCGCTCGCTGGTTATCATGGAGGGCACCGAGATGGTGGTGAACTTCTTAATGTCGGTGCGCGTCCGGCTCATTCGCTGGAATGGAATGGCGCTGACGCCGCCGGCCTTGGTGTTGCCCGTCCCCATGAGGATATTGTGCGATCGCTCGGAGTACGGGCCACCCGGGGTGCGGGTGTTCAGGTAGCGGCCGATGACCTTCTTCTGTCCCTTGACCACCTGCATCCGCAGCGTGTAGCTCTTGCCCGGTGGTGCGGTCTTGGGTGTCATGCCGAAGTGCACAGGGGTGAGCATCCGACCGGAGTAGGTGATGGTCAGCTCCTCGATGGTCTCTCCCGAGATGTTGACGCTTCCCGCCATCTTCTTCGGCTTGCTGCTGTTCTTGCCGGACGGGGTGATCTCGCCCTTCTTGATGTTGTAGACCGATGTGACTTCCTGAGCGATCCAGCTCGGCGCTCTGGCCTTGACGTCGCGGACGGTGGCCTTCACGGCCTTGCGGCCCTGCTCGTCGATCTGCGCGACGGTGTCCATGAGCTTTTGGAAGTTTTCGACCTGCATGGTGATGGTTGCCTTTGCCGTTGTTGTCACCTCCTGAATATGCAAAAAGAGACCGGCGGGCGTTGGTTCGCCCGTCGGCCTCTTGCCGTCGGTTGTTATTCGGTTTTCCTCTGGTCAGCCGCTCGGAATTGTCACGGCGTTGCCCGTGTGTCCGGCGGTCTTTTGTAGGATATAGAATAGCACGGGTCGCTACTGCTTTTCAATTCCTTTTACTTCCCTTTTGTTCCTTTTACTGCGTTTTACTGCCGCGGCTCAGGCAGGGGCTCCAGCTCGTCCAGCACGGCGGCGAGGTTGAGCAGGGCGCGGCCGTGGATCTTGTATGTCCTGTTCTGGTAGGCGTCCACTCTGTCGATGTAGTCCCGCCGATCACCGAACAGGACGCCGCAGGTGCTCTCCCAGTCGGCCCGGTCGAAGTAGCGCAGCCGGATGACGGCGCGCTCGTCGGGGTCGGAGAGCTGGAGGATCAGGCCCTCGATGGCGTTGCGCTCCTGCTTCTCCTCAGCCTTGAGCCGGTCGATCTGTTCCTCGAGCTCTATTTTCCGTTCCACCATCATGCCGGTGCGGTCGGATGGTGTGCCGGATCCGCGGGGCATACCTGTCAGATCAGGGCCGGGTGGGGAGGCCATCGTCATCTCCATGCGGTCGAGGCGCTCGAGCTGGTTGTCGATGTCCCTCAGCATGGCGGTGTAGGCCGCGAGCCTGTCCTTGATCCGTTGTGTGATCGGCTTCTCGCTCATTATGTCAGGGCGTCACTCCTGCTCACCTCCTTCCTCGTCAGGCTCGAAGATCGCGGCGATCTCCTCGCGCGGTAGCTCTCGGCCTTGACGGACGCAGCGCACGGTTGTCTTTCCTGTTATTCTGATGTACCTCTTGACGATCACGTCCGTGAAGGCCGGCGTCAGCTCCATGATGTAGGAGGGCTGCCCGTATGCCTCGCAGGCGGCCAGCGTCGTGCCGGAGCCGCCGAAGGGATCATAGACGCCCGTGGCGAAGTCCGTGTTGTCGACCAGCTTCTCCAGCAGCTCGACGGGCTTCTGTGTGGGGTGCAGCTCGTTCCCGGAGCGGGAGATGCTCAGGACATTGCCGTAGCCCTTGTGGCCGTCGAAGTGGGTGGCAGCCTTGGCGCCGAACAGAATGAGCTCATGCTGCGAGCGCCAGCCGACGCCCATGCCCGGCGTGCCCTTGTCCCATACGATCTCGGACTTGACGCCGAAGCCGGCCGCCTCGACGAGGTCGAACAGATATACCCACATACGCCAGTCGGTGAAGATGTAGGCGTAGAGGCAGGGGATGTCGGTGAGCGCGCCGCGGATCAGGTTTTGGTAGCCGCGCGTGCTGAGGATGTCGTTGGCGATCTTCGGTGCCTTGCCGTTCTTTCTCTCGGTGCCGATGCTGCCGGTCGACTTCTGCGACTCCTTGCTGCCGCCCGAGCAGTAGGGCGGGTCGGTCAGCAGGATCTCGGGCTTGTTGCCGTCGAGCAGCAGGGCGCGATCCTCCGGCCGGGTGCAGTCTCCGCAGAGGACGCGGTGCCGGCCGAGGATCCAGAGGTCGCCGTACTGTGTGACCGGCGCGGCCGGGGTCGGGATCTCGGCGTCGGGGTCGCTGCTCGGTTCCTTGGTGTGCAGCGCCTCAGAGAGGGCCGTCACGATGTTGCCGTAGTCGTCCTCGGTGTAGCCGCTGAGCATGAACGGGATCTCGCCGGTGTCGATGTCGGCGAAAACCTCGGCGAGCATCTTGTTGTCAGTGGTGGCGAGCTCCGCGATGCGGTTGTCTGCCGTCAGATCGGCCAGCTCCTCGGCCTCGCTTGCGTAGTCCTGATAGTCGACCGGGGCGTCGGTCAGGTCGTCGAGCTGCGCGGCCATGAGACGGCCGTGGCCCTTTGTGACGAGCCCGCTGCGCTTGCTGACAGTGATCGGGGCGCGCCAGCCCGTCGCTCTGATAATAGAGGCGAGGAGCTTGATCTGCTCCGGCGGGTGCTGGTTGTGGTTTTTGGGATTAGGCCGCAGATCCTTCAGCGGGACGATGGCGTCGTGCGCACAGAACACGGGGACGCTGCCGGCGTATGCCTTCGGCGTGGCCGTGGTGCTGTACTCCTCGATCTCGGGGCCGGTCTGCGGCTGTGGTTTATTCATGGCCGTCACCTCCTGCTGAGAATTGATTTTCAATCCACTTGTGGAGGCTGGAGTCCCGCCAGTTGTTTCGGCCGTCAAGACGGTTTTTCAGCCGTTCCAGCTTCGCCTCCTCGATCTCCTCGGTAGATCGGTGGAAGATGATGCGGAGCTGGTCGAGCATGATCTGGACATCGGCCATCTCCTCAATCACGTTGCCGATCGCTGCGGTCACTTCGCAGCCAGCCTGTGCCCGTTTGATTTTGCAGAGGGCTTTGGTCAGCTCGGCCATCTCCTCGACGGCCATGTCCATTTGTGCCGGCGCGCCGTAGGCCGTGATCGCACGATCCAGCAGGGCCCGGCGTTCCTCCGTGGTCATCACGGGCGGCCTCCCTTCGTCAGCTCTCTGACCAGTATGGCCACGAGCACGATCACGATGATGGCGAGGGTGATGGCGGTCGGGATCCAGATCGGGGCCAGTACCCACAGCCAGCTCCAGTTGATGACGCCGGTGAGCTTCAGGACGATGAAGGCGACGGCGAGAAGGCCGCAGAAGCCGATCCCGCCGGCCGTCGTGTTGTTTCTTTCGTTGTTCATGTATTACCTCCAGTATTATTTTCCGAGTCCCTTCAGTGCGCAGGCTGTGCAGGCGGTTCGGACGTCGGGCTCCAGTGCGAGGATCCGGCGGGCTGTGTCTGTCTGCCAGCACTCAGCGCCGCATACGGGGCAGGTGGTGAGCTGCCAGTCGTCCGTCGGAGGCTCCGGGACGTTATCGCGCAGTGGCATGGTGAGGATCCCGCCGTCTCCGGGCTGGTGGGGCGAGAGGATGGGCTCAGGCTCGTCGGGGATCATAGTGCCGAGGAGCTCGTTGTACTTCTTGAATATGGCCTCCGACGCTGCGCTCCAGCTCTCGCCGTGCTCTGTGTCCTCCGGGGTGGCGACGTGGGCCAGCTCGTGCGCCAGCAGCTCAGGGGCGGCGCTGATGGGCGCCTCGGCCGAGATGCAGACGATCGGCGTGCTGCCGTCGTCGGGAAAGATGGTCAGGCCGTAGGCGGTGCCGTTGGTCTCGTCCCGCAGGTCGGGGACGTACTGCGCGACGTACTCGACGCCGGGGTAGAGCTCAGAGAAGGCCCGGGCCACGATGGCCGTCGGGTCGTTGATGAAGGGCGAGGCCATCGGGCCGATCTTCTCGTACTGCTTCAGGGCCGTGTAGGTCTCGCGCAGCATGGCCCGCACTTCGTCCTTCTTGATGCCGTTGATGGTGGGCCCGTTCAGGATCAGGTCGAGCATCCTGTCGCTCCAGTCCTGCATCAGGTGGGTCTCCGGCATACCGCAGCCGAAGGGCACGACGTCGACCTTCTCACGGGTGAGGGTTTCGTATTCTTTCACGGTGCTGCTCCTTTCAGAAAAGCCGAGCGGGCCGGAGCCCGCCCGGCGCTCCATTTACTGCATGACGACGACCTTGCCGGCGTCGATCAGATCGCCCATGTTCTTCAGGAAGTAGTCGGCGATGTTCTTCTTGGCCTCGAGCTTCCAGATGCCGCCGTCAGCCTCGAAGAAGCCGATCCCCTCGTCGGGATCCACGCGCAGCAGGAACTCGCTCTCGGGCTGCTCCACCTCGAGGAAGGTGCGGAACGGCCGCAGCATGACGCGGGGCTTGATCTCGACGACCGCGTTGAGGGCGACGCCCTGACGTGCCTCGACGGTCTGCGTGACGCCGTTGTCGTTGGTGCTGACGCTGTTCTCGTTGGTCATGCGACTCAGCAGGTCGAGCAGGTAGGCCGTGCCCTCGTTGGGGATGCAGAGGCTCCGCAGCTCGATCAGAGCTACCTCGCGTCCCCTGAAGCCGGTGCGCAGGCCCGGGGCGTCAGCCTTGGCGCGGTAGAGCGTGTTGCGGGAGAAGTCGCTCAGGTAGGTGGTCATCACCTCGACGGTGTCGTTGCTCTTGACCTGCACCATGATGGTCGTGCCGACCTTCTCGAGCTCGGTGCGGATCAGCTTGCAGATGCTATCGAGGCCGCTGACGCTGATGCAGTCAGGGCGGTCGACGTGGGGCGGGATGCGGGTGAGGGATGCGTCGGCGTAGGTCTGGCCGCCGATCTCGAAGATCTTGGTCTCCTTCAGGCTGACGATTTTGTCGATCATTTTTGCGAGCATTGTGTTGTCCTCCTTGTTCTGTGTTGTGGGTTGTTATGCGTGCTGGACGAGCTTCAGGAGCTTCGGGGCCTCCTGCTGCGTGCCGTCCATGTTCATTTGGCCGGGCACCTGCGGCACCATCTCGGCGACGACGAGCTCGCCGTTGCCGTCAGAGGTGACATAGAGGGCCGTGGCGACGGGGTTGGTGGCTGCGAGCGTAGACTTGGCCGTCACGGAGACGCCGATGGTGCGGCGCTCGTCGTCCGGGGTCAGCTCGATGGTGAGGGTGATCTTGCGCTTGGCTGTGGCCTTCGTGTTGGGGTCGAGGATGTTCTGGATCACCTTGTCCATCTCATAGTCGACGCGCTCCTCGAAGGCGCCGCGGGCCATCGACATGATGCTGTCGCGCTGGTTCTGTTCGTTCATGGGGTTTCTCCTTTCTTTTCAGGTGGCCGATCCGAGCGTCATCTGCTCGGCCTCGGTCGGGTTGTCTGCGTAGGCTGCGGCCGTCTGTCCCGTGGGGCCTGAAGGCTCCGCTCTGGCCCACACGGCCTCGGTGGCGTCCGAGCGGGTGGCCTTACGGCGGCCGACCGTCGTGAGGATCCCGATCTCCTTCAGCTCTGTGAGCCGCGGGGCGACGTAGTTGCGGTTGAAGTACGGGATCCGGCCGGCTGCGACGAGCTCCTCGGTGATCTCGCTGGCCGTGAGCTCACGGTTGCCGAGGGTCTCGAGGATCAGGCGGCAGCAGGCGGCCCGCTTGGGGAGTACGGCGTCATAGCTGCGGCGCCGGGTCTCTTTGGTCGTCTGGTTCATGTGTTTCCTCCTTTCCGGCCAGCTCGACGCTGTCGGCTGGCGCGTCCTTGGCTTCAGGCGTCGGCGCTTCGTTGCCCCACACGTCCCATCCCGGGGCAGCCTCTCGGGCGAAAAGCTCGATACGGGGCAGGTCTCCCATCAGCTCGACGATCCTGTCGCGGATTTCGGCCGGCTTTCTGCTGTGCTGCTGGAGCGGGGAGAGGACGATGCTGCGGACGCTGCCGCTGATGCGCTTCGGCTTGCCCTTGGTCGCCAGCAGGCAGATCTCTGAGTTGCTGCGCGTCCAGTTTCCGAGCCCCATGAAGATGCCGGTGCCGTTTCTGTTCTGCTTTACCCAGTTGAAGGCGACGGTCTTGTAGCTGAAGCCCCACGCCTCGATCACGTCGAGAGCCTCGCGGAGCATGGGGAAGGTCGCCCACATGAAAAGCACGCAATCCTCGTTAGCAATACCCCCCCCCCCGCAGCTCCGACGCCCATGCGTTTGATGTCCTCGATGGTCATGGTGTCGTAGTGCTTGGAGGCTGCCGCTCTGGTGCCGCGGTTCTGATAGCTCCACGGAGGATCGGCGTAGATGATGCTGTACTTCTTGTCAGGGAGTGGGATCATGGGCATCCTCCTTTCCGAGCACTTCCGACTCGATGCCGTGCAGGAACTTGATGAAGCCAGCCGTCGCCGGTACTTCGTAGCGGGATAGCTCTGCGTGCGTCATGTACTTGCGGCCGTAGATCTCGGCCATGTCGCGCCAGACGGGCCACGGCACGCGGTAGAAGTCCGTCAGGCTCACGGAGACGAGCACGAAGGCGATGGCGCCGAGCTTGTGATGGGCCTCGAGGTCGTCCTGCTGCTCTTGAGTGAGCCGGCGCTGCTCGATGCGCTCGTCGTCGGTGTGCTTGGCCTCGAAGTAGATGCTCCGGCCGCCCTTCAGGGTGCCGCCATAGTCCGGCTGGGCCTGCTTGGTATAGCAGGCGAGGAACTGGCCCTTGCGGTTCTTGGCGCCGAGGGGCTTCATGGGCTCCGGCGTCTTTTCGATCTTGGCGAGGCCGCGGCTGAGGTAGTAGTCGCACGAGGCCGAGATGATATTCTCGAAGTAGCCGCCGGCGACTCTGGCCTGCTTGCCGCGGATCTGCGCCATCATGTGTTTTTCGGCTGCGTAGGGCGTCGGGTCGTTGTAGCCCTCCGCGTTCTTTCTCGGGTCGTACTTCGTCACGGCGTTCAGCCTCCGATCTCGATGTGGACGCCCGGATCGGAGATCAGGCGGTCGGCGAGCTCGAGGATGACGCTGCCATCCAGCTCGATGCTGATGGGGCCGTGGTCGAGGTGCTGGTTGCAGACGGCCATCGCCCTGAAGGCGGGCAGGTGCAACGTGACGCTGCCGATGTCTGGCTTGCCCTCCTCGCTGTTTTCCAGCTCCTCGTCCGGCTTCAGCTCGCTGATGGCCTCGAAGCCGTTGCGGACGGGGATGCCGTGCGCCTTGGCGAGCTCGATCTCCGCGGCCATGCCGGCCGAAGGGTGGTCAATGCCGAAGGCCCACAGCTCGGAGCATCTGAGCACCAGCTCGCTGCCGATCTTCAGGGCCAGCTCACGCTCCTCGGGGACGCTGTCGTCCATGAACTGCGTGAGATAGATGTGCGGGGTGACGGGGATGACGCCCTTCTCCACAGCCGCGCGACTGTATTCCTTGGCGCGCTGGATGTTGTTCTCGTAGTCCCCGCGGCACGGGGAGCAGATGTAAACCTTTTTCATGTTGTTCCTCCTATCGTGAGCGCCAGCTCTGGCCGGTGAGGGTGATGCCCCTGCACATTTCCATGAGCCGGTCGATGGTGGCCCGGGCCGTCATGCTGTCGTGGCTTTCTCGCGGCGTCATGCGGTCGATCAGGGCCTCGGTGTCGTAGTTGGTGGTCACTATGGTCGGCAGGTATGCCTCATAGCGGCCGTTGATGATGTTGTAGATCGTGGAGATCGCCCACTCGGTCGGCGGTTCCTTGCCGATGTCGTCGATCACGAGGAGCGGGACGGTCTTGTAGATCTTCAGGACGTCGCTCTCGCTGCCGCCGGTCGCGGAGTAGGTGCGCTTGATGCGCTCCAGCAGGTCGATCATCGTCATGCAGATGACCGGCTTGCCCTGCGCGATCAGGTGGTTGGCGATGGCAGCGGCGAGGTGGGTCTTGCCGGTGCCCGGCGGGCCAGCGATAAACAGGCCGTTGCGGCCGGGTTCCTGACGGCCGGGCTGCGGCAGCATGGCGTCGAAGCCTTCGGCGTAGCGCCGGGCGGCTGCCGCTGCGCGCTTGTTGTCGTCGGTGAGCTGGAAGGTGGAGAAGGTGCGCCGCAGGAAACGGTCGCCCATGCCGGACTCGCCGACGATGCGCTTGATGCGTTCCCGCATTTTCTTCTCCTCCTCAGCCTTGGCGGCTGCGGCCTCAGCAGCTTCGCGCTCTGCCTTCTCCTTCTCGTGGGCAGCCACGGCCTCGGGACAGGTGCATCGCTCGGCTCCGTAGGGAGGCCATAGGATGCGGTCGCCGAGCGGGATGCCCTTGTGGTAGCGCAGGGCGCCGCAGAACTCGCAGGGAACGGGCTCAGGGACTCCGGGGCGGCCAGCGAGGCGCTCGTCGTTGCTCCAGATCCAGTTGCCGGGGTCACTCGTCGTCGGCCGGTTTGAAGCCCTTGCCCCAGTCTCGGCCGGAGCTGTCGGGCTGCTCAGGATCTCGCTGATTTTCTGCACCTTCGTTCACCTCCTCGTTATCCCAGTAGCCGCCGTTGAGCCATGTGCTCGGGTTCGGTATGTAGCGCCCATTCTCCCGGCGCCACTGGTCGCTCCGCTTCTGAGCGTCGACCGCCTGCATGATCCTCTCGTGGAGCTCAGCGGTGGGCTTGATCTTGTTCCACGCCTTTAGAGCGTACTGCTTGCCGGTCTTTTTCGGGTAGGCTTTCCAGAACTCGAGAAATCTGACCTCGACGAGCGACTTCGTGCCGCCGTCATTCCCCTCGTCAGAGGGGGAAGGGGGTGTATTACCTTCTCTTGTCTTATCTTCTCTACTCTGGTCTACTCTGCCTCCGGCTTTCTTGCGGCTGTTTGCCGGTCGTCCGGCGGTCGGCGTCGGGTCGTCCGGCGATGCGTCGGCAGCCGCCGCAGCAGCGGCCCGGCGGCTGCGGGAACGCTCTTTCTCGGCTTGCCGCTGGTCGATCAGCTTGCCGGCGTACTCGTACCAGTCGTGGATCTCGAGCGTCCCGTCCTCTTTTTCGTCGATCCAGCCCGCCCGGATCAGCGTTTTCGCCAGCTTTTCGGGGTCTCCGTCCCACTGAGCAGCCCGCGAGATCATGCGCGGCGTGATGTCGACGAGGCTGCCGGTCGGGGCGTTGTCGAGGGCCCACAGCCAGAACGAGACGAGCAGCCCCATCATGTGCGGCGGCTCGACTTCGAGCTGGTCAGCAGCGTCGAACAGTTTGCGGTGATCCTTGAGTGTCTGATGCACTTGCAGCCATGCCACGGTCGTCACCTCCTTTCTGTGGTCGTTGGTTTGTGGCTTGTTTTTGGTCGTCTGCCGGTCGCCCGGCGGTCAGGTTAAAAGGGAAGGTCGCCATTGTCCTCGATCTCCGCGAAGTCGCCAGAGCCCTCGGAGTAGCCCGGATCGGCGAAGTCGCTGCCGGAGCTCTGGCCGCCGTCCTTCTTGCTGTCGCAGAAGTGGACGGAGTCGACCGTGATCTCGACGGCCTTGCGGCGGTTGCCGTCCTTGTCCTCGTAGCTGCGGCTGGTGAGCTCGCCCTCGACGAGGACGAGGCGGCCCTTGCTCAGGTACTTGCAGACGAACTTGGCCTGCGCGCGCCATGCGACGCACTCGATGAAGTTGGTGATCTTCTTGCCGTCCTTGGTCTTGCGGCCGGTGTCGCTGGCGAGGGTGAAGCTGGTGATCGCCGTGCCCTGCTGCGTGTACCTGAGCTCAGGGTCGGCGGTTAGACGGCCTTGGAGGCCGGTGTGGTTATACATTAGGCGTTTCCTCCTTGCTGGTTATGCTGTGCGGCCGCGTTGTCGAGGGACGTGCAGATCTCGTCGTACTCTTGGCGGGTCAGGGTGGCCGGATCCTGCTTTTTGTACTTCTCCACGATCCGGGCGTTGGTGCGCTCCTTGGTCATTCCTGCGGCCTCTGCCTTCTTGTAGAGGCGTGCGAGCTGCGCGTCGCTCAGACGGCCGGAGCCCTGCCCCTGACGCCCCTGCGTGGCCTGCTGGCGGCCTCCAGCGCCGGATCCTTTGCCCTGCGCGCCGAAGTCACTGTTGTCGGGGTCGTCCTCACCTTGGTCGACGGTGAACTTCTCGAAAAGGTAGTATTTCAGGGCGTAGGTGTGGGCCGCACCCTTGGCCTTGGCCGGGTCATCGTTCCAGCCGACGGCGTGGACGGTGGCCTCGATGGTCTCGTCGTCGTTGTCGAGGTTCAGCCAACGGATCGTCAGGTCGGCCTCGTAGAGGAACATGAGCTTGTCGCCGTTGCGGGTCTTGGTCTGCATGGTGATCCAGTAGACCGGGTCGCCGTTCTCTGCGTGGCGGGTGGCCTGCTCGCTGATGACGTCGAAGTCGACGCCGAGCTCGTTCATTATGGGGGTGATTTTCTCCCACACGTCGTAGATCTTGGCGTACTTGTAGCTGACGCCGTCGCTGTGCTGCTTCTTGACGATCTCCGGGCAGGCTTTCCGCATTTCGACGAGCTTCTGCCGGAGTGTCAGGCAGGCGGCTTCAGGAGGGGCCGCAGCAGCGGCCGCCTCGGTTTTCTTGGTTTCTGCCATGTCGGTGCCTCCTTACACGTCGACCGTGAAGATGCCCGGGGTCTCGTAGACGGTGACGCCCTCCACGATCTCGCCGGTCTCGGTCAGGGTTGCGATGTCGCCGGTGTAGCTGAGCAGCTTCTTCAGGTCTGCCCAGCGGGTCGACTCCTCGACCTTCACGAGCTCGCCGTAGCCGTTAGCCTTGAGCCACGGCACCAGTTTGGCCTCGTCGAGCTTGGTCTTGGTGGTGCCCTTCTTGAAGGTCAGGGTGCCGGAGAGGAGGCGGTACTTCTCCGTCGTCTTGGTCTCCTTGTGGGGGACGGTGGCGAAGAAGTCGGCCAGACAGCTCGTGAGGTACGAGGTGCCGTTCTCCATGCGCTTGCGGGCGGCGGCGACTTTCTCGTTGATGGCCGCGATCTGCTCGTCGGCCAGAGCCTTCAGGCGGTCGTACTCGCTGCGCTCGTCGGCAATCTTGCGGATGGCCCAGTCAGCACAGCGGTCGTCAGTGATACGGAATGGGGCGCGCTCGCCCTCTGCGACGGTGCCGAGGTCGACCTGCTCCAGCTCGTCCAGCGTGGCAGCAGGCAGCAGCTCGGGCTCCTGCGTGGTGATTGCCTCGACGTCTGCCTGCTCAGCAGCGAGGGCCGTGGTGGTCTTATCGCTCATTGTTGTGCTCCTTTCTCTCGGTGACGTTGAAGGTGAGCATCACGCCGCAGGTGACAGGGGTGACGCTCTCGAGCTCGAGGTCGCGGCCGCTGCGGAGGTGCAGGGTCTCGCCCGGCTTCATTTCGGTGAGGTGTTTCATCTGGTACTCCTTTCTGCAAAGAAACGGTGCCCGCCTTCCTCGATGACGAAGATCTGGCTCTCGTGGAAGTCGCTGGTCACGAGGGCGGGGTTGTAGAAGTAGAGGATCGGCTCGTCCACGACGGTCTCACCTCGGTCGAACACGGCCGCGACAGCGTCCTTGACGCGCTGCGTGGGATCCGGCCGGCTCTTGGTGTAGCTGTAAAGGACGACGGCCTCAGAGGGCTCGACGCCGCGCTTCTCGGCTGCGTTGAGGATGCACTGAGCGACGAGCATCTGGCCCTCGAAGGACTCCCCGCCGGCCTCGGCCATGACCACGCGCTCGACGACGTCGCGCTCGGCGTCGGTCAGATTGTAGCGCACGGCGGGCTCGGTCGGCTCCACGGTCTCAGCGGCCGGGGCAGGGTTGCCCGGGATGTATGCGCCGACAGTGTTGGTCGGCGGCAGGATGTCGGTCTCCTGCTTGCTGCCGGCCGGGGTGGTGAAGATCGCCACAGAGATGCCGCCCAGCAGAAGGACGGCAGCGGCCAGCGTGGCAGCTCTCAGGGCTTTCCTCTTGGCACGGCGGCGCCGGCGTGTTATACTTGCGGTGCGGGATCCGTATGCTGGCAGGCTGCTGGATCTTCTCGCATGGGTCGCCCGGTCGCAACGGGCGGCCCTTTCTTTTGTGGTTTCCATTGGTTTCTCCTTTCACTGAGCCCGTGCGACGGTCAGATCACAGAGGGCGTGAGTGAGGTCGCTGAACTCGGTCTCTCGGACGGTGTCAGCGGTCAGCAGCACGAGGTAGTCGTTGTCGTAGTAGTCGATCTCGGGGTGCCGCTGCCGGTTTACTTCGTTTTTGTGGCGGGCGTAGGGCTCAGCACGGTTCCAGACGTCGTCAGGGATCCAGCGGTCGAGGCGATCCTCGACGCGCTCGCGCAGCTCCTCGCTCGTGATCGTGATCTCCGGGCTCATGCTGTCACCTCCGCGCCACGCGGGCCGGGAGCGTCTGCTCCGGGCGAGTCAGGCCCTTGCTGAAGCTCTGCGGCTCATATCTGACGCCCACGATCCGGCGGCCGCTGACGCCGTACTTGGGGTTGTAGCCGAACAGGTTGACGTAGCTGCCGAGATCCTCACGCTCGTCGTCCATCGCCTTCAGCACCTCGAACAGGGCCAGCACGTCGTCGATGGCGCGGTGGCTGTTCTGTACCTTGTCGGTGAGGTCGTAGGCGATGATCGCGTTGGCGAGCTTGTGCGGGTAGGCCCTGCGGTCTTTGTAGACCGTCAGGCTGTCCAGCCAGTCGATCCGGCCGACTTTCTGGCCGCGGAGCAGGCCACGGAGAAAACAGGCGTCAAACTGCGCATTGTGGGCGATCATCAGGGTCGGGCCGTTCTGCATGAGCTTGGTGATCTGGCTGGCCGCCTTGGCCGGCTGCACGCCCTCGGTCTGGAGCCGCTCGTCGGTGATGCCGGTCAGGCTGACGATGTTCTCCGGGAGGGTCTCGCCCTCCGGCAGCTTGATGAAGGTGTCCATCTTGCCGGCGATCCGCAGGCCGCCTGTGGCCGTGCGCTCCACGCGCAGGGCGGCGAGCTCGATGATCTGGTCGTTGTCGAAGTCGAGGCCGCTGGTCTCGGTATCAAACACGACGAGGGCCTTGTAGCGGTCGAACAGGGTGGAGAGGTTACTCATGCCGGGCCTCCTTCTCGCGGGTAGCTCTCAGGGTGCCGAGCATAAACGAGAGGGCC
>NZ_DAWEMK010000040.1:13113-15229 GCF_052362415.1 Paratractidigestivibacter sp.
CCTCCTTTCCACATTCGCAAGGCGCGGCCGTGCCGGTGAGCAGCCACTCCAGCCAGCACCTCACGCAAGGGGTACAGTCACAGTGGACGGATCCGACGGGCGGGTGTCCCTCGCCGATGACTTTGGCGATCTCCTCCGCTGATGCCGTGCGCATAAACTCGAGGCCGGTCTGCTTATTCATGGGTCGCCTCCTTCTCGCGGGTGGCTCTCAGGGTGCCGAGCATAAACGAGAGGGCCGTGGTCAGTTGATCCTCGGTGGCGAAGGTGCCGCCGAACTGCTCGGCCAGCGCCGCGATGATCTCGCCGGCGTGCTCCGGCGTGACGTCGTCGGTGGCTTCGTCGTCCTCGACGGAGATCAGGAGATCGGAGTCCAGATAACAAGCGGGGCGCAGGCCGTTGTTGCCGTTGTAGGCGCTGTTCCAGTCCAGCGCGCCATCGGAGTTGACGAGGCGGGCGAGTGACTCGTAGCCGTTAGACTTCGTGCTGAAGGCGGTGGACAGCCACCACCAGTCGTCTGCGTTGGGGATGACGTCGCGGTTGCGCCGGTACTGGTCGACCGTCAGCAGGAAGATGGTGACGGTGCAGGTGCCGTAGTCCTTCAGGCCGTCGTCGGTGGTCAGGTCGAGCTCCGTGGTCAGGAAGGCGTTGGGGCCGTTCACGTCCTCGAGCAGGTTGTCGAGGTAGGCGCCGTTGAGGTATTCCTTGCTGCTGGCGACGGCGAAGTTGTTGCAGTTGCCCTCGTCAAAGGCTCGGGTCTCGATGATGTCCTTGCTCAGGCATAGGGCGCGGCCGTCGTCGTTCTCCAGCAGGATCCAGCTCTGGCCGGCATAGTCGAAGGCCGTGCCGCGGGCGGCGTTCTTGAGTGCGATCTTTTTCATGGGGTTGCTCCTTTCGTTCTCTGCGGCCGAGCCTTCTGGCTGGCCTGAATATTTGGCAGGGTCTCGCCGGCGCGGAGCCGGCTCTCACAGTGCGGGCAGATGTAGCCGGTGCGGGGGATCTTCTGGTAGATGCTGACGTTCCAGTCGAGCCCGCAGCCGACGCACTTGGCTGTCATGGGCCTCCACCTCCTTCCGCAGCCAGAGCCTCGAAAACATAGCGCCGGATGCGGTTGCGGTACTTCTTCCGGGTTCTGGCTTTCTTTGCGTGAGCTGCGAGGTGCAGCCACTTCGGCGGCACTCCGATGGCCTTGGCCGATACCTTCCAGAGCTTTTTGAGGGCAGAGAGCACGGCGTTGATGACCGGCTTCATGGCTTCGGCCAGCTTGGCGGCGATTTCCCGCAGAGCGTCGGCCAGCTTCTCGAAGGCTTCGCGGGCCTGCTGCATCTTCTCACGATCGGCGAGCGTCATGCTGCCGTCGTAGACGTAGGGGCTCAGCTCGTCGTCGCCTCCGTCGGCCAGACGCTCACAGAACGGGAGGCCGGCAGCTTCGGCAGCCTTGCGGCCCTCCTCGAGGGCGTCCCGGCCTTGCGTGACTTCGCAATAGTCCGCGAGGCGGTTGCGGCCGCCTTCGTAGTGCCAGCGGATCCCGGCGGCGATCTCGTCGATGGTCATGTCCTCGCCGAAGTGGCCGCAGTAGTAGCCGTTGACGATGACGGCGTCCGGGTCTGCCTTCAGGATCCCGATGGCGTCGTTGAGGTCGTCGGTCTCCCACTCGCCGTTCCAGATGTCGCTCCAGATCGTCAGAGCGTTCCACGAGCGGCCGGTGCGGTACACTATTGTCCAGCCGATGCCGTCGCGGATCTCCGCAGCGAAGTCCCGGGCGATGTCTCTCAGTGCTGCCATGCTGTTGCCTCCTCTCTGGTGATGTGCACGACGGTGACGAGGTCGTCGATCTCGTGCTTGGTGGTGTATGTGTCCCGCTCGTCGAGCCCGATGTGCCGCAGCAGCGTCTCGGGCCCGTCCAGCAGGAAGGCTGTGGCGGCCACGGCGTTCAGCCGGTAGACCGTGACCTCCACGGTGCAGCGGGCGCCGTCCTCGTCCAGCGTGGACGGGAACGAGGCCCGGCAGATGGGGCTCGCCTCGTATCTGAAGGCGGTCGCGCGGTTCTCCCCGGCGATGATGTCCTTCACGAACTCCTCGAAGGCTTTGCGAGGGATCGAGCTGCGGTACTTGTCCA
>NZ_DAWEMK010000041.1:0-10402 GCF_052362415.1 Paratractidigestivibacter sp.
GTGCGCCCATATAGCGCGCCCCTTTTATTTCCACAGGATCCATACGAGCGTTTTTGGCGGTGAGACCATGGCCCGCATCAAGCTCACGACCGCATGCAACCGCGGCGACCCGCGCGGGGTCTACGAGGCCCTGCGCTACGACATGGCCAAGAAGCTCGAGGAGACCGACTCCGGGCGCGACTACGCCGCCATCGCGAAGTCCTTCATCGACGTCCAGGAGAAGCTGGACGAACTGGGCGAAACGGCGACCAAGGCGACGGAGCGCCGCGCATCGGCGCTCGCGCAGGCCCAGCGCCGCCACCTGAAGGTAGTCAATGGCTAGGCTCGGCAACCAGTCGCCGACGTTCGAGGTCGTGGGCGACTACGCCCGCACGGACGGTCCGGAGATAGTCTCCACGCTCGAGGCCTACGGCTTCGAGTTCGACGATGCGCAGAAACACCAGCTCGACCTCTACGCGGCCAAGGACGCCACCGGCGCACCCGCCGCGATGACCATCAGCCTCTCGGAGCCGCGCCAGAACGGCAAGAGCCACGCCGCGCGCTGGTTCGCGGTGTGGTGCGCCGCCATCTGCGGCATGCAAGTTGTCTACTCGGCGCACAACGGCGACGTGGTCGCGGACTTTTTCAAGCTCCTCGACCTCGTCTTCACCAACGAGGACAACTACCCCGACTTCCACGCCATGCTCGACGGCGAGCCCTACAGGCAGCCGGGCAGGCAGGAGATACGCTTCACGAGCCGCGGGCGCATCCGTTTCAGCACCCGAACCAACTCGAAGTCGCGCGGCGGCACGTGCTCCATGATCGTCATCGACGAGGCGCAGGAGCTGACCGACGCGCAGCTGAACGCACTTCTCCCCACCACCGCCGCGAGCCCCGACGGCGTTCCGCAGACCATCTACATCGGCACCCCGCCCGACCCCACGTGCGTCGGCACGGTCTTCCGCCGCCTCCACGACGAGGCGCACAAGGACCCGGCGCCCGACACGTGGTGGATGGAGTGGGCCGTGGACGAGCTGCCCCGAGAGGGCACCGACCCCGACGAGCTGCTCGAGCTCGCCTACAAGACGAACCCGGCGCTCGGCAGGCGCATCAACGAGCGCACCGTCCGCAACGAGGCCCGCACGATGGGCCTGGACGGCTTCGCCCGCGAGCGCCTGGGCTGGTGGAGGCCGGGCGGCACCGTGGAGCCGCCGCTCATCGACCCAGCCAGGTGGGAGAAGTGCCGTGTGGCCGACGAGGACGCCATGCGCGAGGGCGTGAAGGCCTTCGGCGTGAAGTTCTCGCCGGACGGCCAGACCGCCGCGCTCAGCGTGGCCCTCTCGCAGAAGGGCGGGCCGTCCTACGTCGAGCTCATCGAGGTGTCCGGCACCTCGCGCGGCACCGACGGCCTGGCCGACTGGCTGCTCGCCCGGGCCGGGACCACGGCGGCGCTCGCCATCGACGGCAAGAGCGGGACGGCGCCCCTTGTGAAGCGGCTCCTCGACCGCGGGTACCCCAAGCGCGCCCTCGTGGAGTGCTCCGCCGCCGACGCCCAGGCGTCCGTGGCGATGCTGCTCGACGAGGTCAACGCTGGCACCGTCTCGCACATCGACTCGCCGGCGCTCGACGAGAGCGCGACGAAATCCATCAAGCGAAAGATAGGGAGCAACGGCGGCTTCGGCTTCGGCGACGGCCCCGGCTCCATCTCGTGCCCGGTCGAGAGCGCGGCGCTGGCCCTGTGGGCGGCCCGCACGACCCGGCGCGACCCGAAGAGAAAGCAGAGGGCCTGGTAGTGCGCAAGGAGATACCTTCCGACATCGCGTCGGCATCCGGCCTCAGGCCCGAGGATACGCAGACTGTGCGCGCCCTGTGCGAGACGTACCGCTCGAGGCTCGCGAGAAACTACCTCCGCCGGGGCTACTACCTTATGCACCAGCGCCCCAAGGAGCTTGGCATCTCCGTGCCGCCGCACCTGCGCAACCTCGAGCAGGTCGTGGGCTGGCCTGCGAAGGCGGTGGACTCGCTGGCGAACCGTTCGCAGTTCGACGGCTTCGTGACCGCCGACGATGACGCGACCGGCGAGCTCGCGCGCATCGTCTCGTCGAACTCCATGAAGCGCCTGTACCGCCAGGCGGTGAAGAGCGAGCTGCAGTGCTGCTGCGCCTTTTTGACCGTCACGGCGGGCGACGTGGGCGAGCCGCCCGTGATCGTGTCGGCCCACCCCGCGACCGCCGCCGCGGCTATCTGGGACGACCACATGCGCCGCATCGAGGCGGGCATGGTCGTGGTCGACCGCGACCGCAGGCCGCGCCGCGGCGACGAGCCGACGTGGGTGGACGTCTTCACCGACGAGGCGGTTATCCGCATCAAACGAGACGGAACCACGCGCAACTGGTCGGCGGAGTACGTCTGGCACTCCATGGGCCGCCCGCTCATGGTGCCGATGGCCCACGAGGCCACGCTGGAGCGCCCGTTCGGCAAGTCGCGCATCACGCGCTCCGTGATGAACATCACCGACAACGCCATGCGGGCGAGCGTTCGCTCCGAGATCTCCGCCGAGTTCTTCACCAGCCCGCAGAAGTACCTCATGGGCGCGGACGACGACGTCCTGGGCGACATGAGCAAGTGGGACGCGTACATCGGCAACATCTTCGCCGTGTCCAAGGACGCCGACGGCGACGTGCCGAACTTCGGGCAGCTCGCCCAGGGCAGCATGCAGCCGCACATCGACTATATGCGCTCGCTCGCCGCCCGATTCTCGGGCGAGACGAACGTGCCCCTCTCCGAGCTGGGCGTCGTGACCGACAACCCGAGCTCCGCCGAGGCCATCTACGCGGCCAAGGAGGCGCTCGTCATCGACGCGCAGAACCTCAACGCCGACAACGGCGAGGCCCTGCGCGACGTGGCCCTCATGGCGCTCGCCGTCTCGCGCGGCGCCGACTACGCCGCGGTGGAGGGCGAGAGCCTGGCCGTTCAGGCCAAGTTCAAGAACCCGGCCATGCCGAGCGTGGTCAGCCAGTCCGACGCGATGGTCAAGATGATCAGCGTGCTGCCGTGGCTCGCCGAGTCCGACGTGGCCCTGGAGGAGCTTGGCTTCTCCGACGACCAGATACAGCGCCTGCGCTCAGACCGCGCCAAGGCCACGAGCCGCAAGCTCGTGGCGTCCGCCACGCAGGGCACGGGACTCGCGCTGCCCTCCGCCAACCCGGACGCCGCCGCCCGGCAGGTCGCGTCTGAGGCCGAGCAATGATACCGCGCGAGCAGTTCGACGCCTACAACGAGGCGGTCGCGAACCTCTCCGACGGGGCGCAGCGCGAGATAGAGTCCGGCATCTGGGCGTGGCTGCAGACCGACGAGGGCAGGGCCGCGAGCGTGGCCGAGTGCCGCGAATATGCCAAGTCGCTCATGTCCGGCGTCATCCAGAACTACGACGAGGCGGCATCCTCGCTTGCGGCGCTGTGGTACGACAAACAGGCCGCCGACGCGCATTTCAAGCTCCCCGCTGCGGTGACGGCCACGACCTACGACCCCAAGACCGTGGACGAGACGGCGCGCTACCAGGCCAAGAAGCTCGTCAAGGGCGACCTGCGCGGGTTCGCAAAGTACTGCGGCGAGCTTGGCCGCAACGACGTGCTGCGCAGCCTGAACGAGACGATCATCGCAAACGTCGGGCGCGACAAGAGGGCGGGTGTTCGCTTCGCCCGCGTCCCCACGGGCGCGGAGACGTGCACCTTCTGCCTCATGCTCGCGTCGCGCGGCGCGGTCTACCACACGCGAAAGAGGGCAGGCGAGTTCCGCCACTTTCACCGACGCTGCGACTGCAAGGTGGTGCCCGGCTTCGAGGACGACCCCGACGCCGAGCTCGTGGAGGGCGTGCGCCCCGAGGAGCTGCGCGAGCAGTGGGCTCAGTTCAAGAATATCGACGAGGACGAAAGCCTGACGAGCGCCGACAAGGACGCGGCGAAGCGTGCCGTACTCGATTCGCCTGGGCCTCCAGTCGTGTACAAGAAGCCGAAAGAGACCTTCGAGCACGAGCGCGGCGGCTCCTACGACCTCGCGGCGCACGAGGCGCTTCGGGCGGCCGGTCACGAGGTCGTCGTCCGCAAGGAGGACGCGCCGGAAGGCTTTTCCAATATCGACTTGCTGCTCGACGGCAAGCTATGCGAGCTGAAGAGCCCGACAAGTGATGCATCTGGCGTCAACGGGCTCAGGTTCATCGAGCGCAATATAAGAAAGGCAGTGCGGCAGTTCGAAAAGGTGGAAGGTGGGCCGGTAAGGCCCTCTATTGTCGTGCTTAACTGCGAGGAAGTCCCTGTGACAAGAGAGGATGCGCTGAAGCGCGTGCGGCTTGAGATGTCGTGGCATGACATCGACCGCGTTATCTTGTTGACCAGGGGCGGGGCAATAGACGACATAAAGAAATAAGCCCCAGGTTAGCTATCCAGCACGCCCAGGGCTCTTCAAATCAGATTATACACACCTGGCTAGCACAATGGCAGTGCGGCGGTCTCCAAAACCGCTTACCGGGGTTCGATTCCTCGGCCAGGTGCCATCGGGGCGTGGCGGAATTGGCAGACGCGCGTGCCTCAGGAGCACGCGGGCATCGCCCGTGCGGGTTCGAATCCCGCCGCCCCGACCAGCTGAATCAAGCCCCGCGAGGGGCTTTTTTCATACACGCCCGCGGTGGGCGGAAACCGCCGCAACCCACCGCGCCTGCCGGGAAAGCAGGCTCGCACACGCCCGAGCGGGCGGGAACCTACCGAAAGGAAATCGAAATGGCAGACGAAACGACCGAGTTCGAGCCCATCACCTCGCAGGAGCAGCTTGACGGCATCCTCAAGGGCCGCCTGGCGCGCGAGCGCGAGAAGGTGAGCGCGAAGTACGCCGACTACGACGACCTCAAGGCCAAGGCCGCCAAGTTCGACGAGGCCGAGGCCGCTCAGATGAGCGACCTCGAGAAGGCCAAGAAGGAGGTCGAGGAGCTCAAGGCCGCCGCCGCCAAGCGCGACGAGGCCGACCGCGTCCGCGATCTCAAGGCGAAGGTCTCCAAGGCCACCGGAGTCCCCGCCGACCTCATCAGCGGCGCCGACGAGGAGTCCATGACCGCCTTCGCTAAGTCCGTCGCGGAGTTCGCCAAGAAGCCGAGCGCCCCGGCGCTGAAGGAGTCCGGCAAGCACGCCGAGACGAAGCCCGAGGACTCTGGCTTCCGAGAGATCGCCCGCATGCTCGCAGGCGACAAGTAGCAAACGAAAGGAATGAGAAATGGCACTCACCACCAAGAAGATCGTCCTGCCCAAGGACGTGGCCGTCGGCATCGTCAACAAGGCGTCCGACACCTCCACCATCGCCGCGCTCTCCCCGAGCACGCCGATGCTTTTCCGCGACCAGGAGTACATGGTCTTCAACCCCACCGCCGAGGCCGAGGTAGTGGAGGAGGGCGCGCAGAAGGGCTCCTACGAGGCCTCCACCTCCACCGTGACCGCCAAGCGCGTCAAGCTCCAGACCACCACCCGCGTCACCTCCGAGCTCGAGTGGGCCGACGAGGACAACCGCACGCAGATCATTGAGTCCATCGTGGCCGACCAGGCGGCCGCCTTCGCCCGCGCCCTCGACTACGTGGTCTACCACGCCATCAACCCCAAGTCCGGCGAGGCGCTTGGCGAGGGTTACACGGCCCTTTCCGGCACCGCCACGCAGGTCACCTCCACCGGCGACGCCGTGGAGGACATCGACGCCATCGTCGACGCCATCGCCGCCACCTACGACGTCAACGGCATCGCGCTCTCCAAGACCTTCGCCGCATCCCTGCGCAAGGTCCGCGTGCCGTCCACCGGCCTGCGCCTGTACCCCGAGATCCCGCTGAACCTCAAGCCGGGCACCGTCGAGGGCGTCGCCGCCGCCACCTCCGGCACCGTCTCCGGCGCCCTCGCCAAGACCGCCACGAACGTCCTCGCCTTCGCCGGCGACTTCAGCGTCATCAAGTGGGGCCTCGTGCGCGACATGACCGCCCAGGTCATCCCCTACGGCGACCCGGACGGCGCAGGCGACCTCCAGCGCACCAACCAGATCGCCTACCGAACCGAGGGCATCTACGGCTACGCCGTGCTCGACCCCAAGGCCCTCGCCTGCCTCAAGGCCAAGGTGGGCAAGTAATGGGCGCCTTCGACAAGACGCTCGTGCCGGGCACGGGCGCATCCTCCTCGGTCTTCGACCAGCCGGTGAAGTTCGTCGGGGCCTCCAAGGTGGCCTCAGCCGACGCGGCCGCGGCCGCCGGCGACGCCCCGACCAAGGCGGAGTTCGACGCCGTGGTCAAGCTCGTGAACGAGCTGAAGAAGACCATCAACTCCATGCTCTCCTAGGGGGTGCCGCATGGCCGCAAACCTTAACGTCACGCTCGAGGAGTACGCGGCCCGCTACGGCACGCCGTCTGACCCGGGGCGCGTCTCCGCGCTGCTCTCTGACGCCTGCGACATGCTCCTCACGGCCTACGAGGGCCGCTGGGGCCTCTACGTGGAGGGCGCCCACCAGGCGTTCGACCGCGGCTACAAGGCCGTGGCCTGCGCCGTCGTGAGCCGCGCGGTCAACGTTCCCGACGCCTTCGCCGGGGCCACGCAGTACAGCCAGACGGCCGGGGCCTACAACGCGTCCGTGACCTTCGCCAACCCCACCGCCGACCTGTGGCTGGGCAAGTCCGACCTCAAGCGGCTGGGGCTGGCGGGCATGCGCATAGGCACGATCGAGCCGATGGTCGGGGATGAGGACCATGCTTAGCCTCATCCCCACCGAGGCCGTCACCGTCCTGCGCCCAACGGTGGAGCGCGACGACCTCGGCGAGCCCGTCGAGACGGAAGCCTCGCGAGAGGAGGTGCGCTGCGTCGTTTGCCCGGGTGCGACTGCCGACATGGACGCGACGCGCCCCGAGGGCGTCACCGTGGCCTATACGCTGCACTTTCCCAAAACCTACGCCGGGGGCCTGCGCGGCTGCTCGGTCGAGGTGCGCGGGACCCGCTACGACGTGGTGGGCGACCCGCAGCGCACGACCGACGCGGCCACGCCCGGCCCCTTCAACATGACCGTGGAGGTGACCCGCGCGGATGGCTAACAGCGTCAAGTTCGGCAAGTTCAAGTGGAACCGACCAGGCTACGCGCAGCTGATGGACTCCGCGCCGGTCCAGGCAGTCATCAGCCGCAAGGCGAGCGCCGTCAAGGCTTCCGCGGACGCCGCCGTTGCCGCCTCCTACCCCAAGGCCAAGGGGACCGCTCACGCCATGAGCGACTTTCAGGGCAAGCTCGCTCGCGGCAAGGTAATTCGCACGAACAACTTCGCCGCCAGCTATGGCGAGGCCAAGCAAAAGACGCTCAGCAAGTCGCTGGGCGCTGCGAACGGATAGGAGGGGGCACATGGACATCGAGGCCGTTGTGGCCAGAAGGCTCTCCAAGGCAGTGGGCGTGCCAGGCCGCGTGGAGGTCACCGGGGCCACGCCCGAGATCTTCATCAGCGTCGAGCGGCTGGGCGGGGGCGGCTCCATGTTCGAGCCCGTCCAGCTCGCCGTCGACTGCTGGGCCGGGAAGAAGCAGCGCAAGGCCGCGCGGGCCCTCTCCGAGAAGGTGAAGGGCGCCGTCTACGACCTCGACGAGGAGCCGAACGTCTTCCACCCAGAGGTCACGAACTGCTACCGGCAGAACGACCCGGACACGGGCCGATCGAGATACATCGTGCAGGCCCAGCTTTGGGTCTGCGAATAGACAAGGAAGGGGCCTTCTGATGGCTGAATCCACCACCAACAACCAGGCGAACGTCAGCGCCGCGAAGGGCGTGAAGGGCGGGTACATCTTCTCCGCGCCCGAGGGCTCGAAGCTGCCGACCGACATCAAGACCAAGCTCGACCCGGCCTTCAAGTGCCTCGGCTTCATCTCCGAGGACGGCTACGTCGAGACGGTCGACGAGGACGCCGACGACATCAACGACATGAACGGCGACGTCATGGACTCCACCAACTCCAACAGAGTCGAGTCCGCGCAGCTCACCCTCGCCGAGATCAAGGCGGAGACCCTGAAGCGCCAGTACGGCAACGCCAACGTCACCGACGCGAACGGCATCATCACCGTCAAGCACAACGCCGACAGCCACGACGTCTTCGCCTACGTGCTCGAGCTCGTCCTCAAGAACGGCCGCCGCTGGCGAAAGGTCGTGCCCAGGGGCAAGTCCTCCGAGCTCGACGACCTCACCATCGCCAGCTCCGAGCTGTGCCAGCGCGCGCTGACCATGAAGTACCTGACCGACGAGCAGGGAAACACCTGCTACGACTACTTCGAGTCCACGGAGACTCAGGCCGCCTAGGCCATCCGAGACGGCGCGGGGCTTCACGGTCCCGCGCCGTTATTACCGACACGACAAAGGATTTAAGGAGCGGCGCCGATGGCCGACAAGAAGAAGCACGAGATCGTCGAGTTCGAGTTCCGCGGCGAGAAGTTCGAGGTCGACAAGACCGCCTTCGGCTCGCTGAAGGTGCAGACCGCGATCAACCTCGGAGACAAGTACCCCAAGGCCGCCAACGAGGCCATGGACCTCATCTGCTGCGGCCACCTGGTCGATTACATCGACCGCGTCCCCGACGCTGACGGCGCCGCCCCCGACGAGCTCGGGTGCTCCGCTGAGGACTGGGGCGCCTTCACCAGGGCCATGGGAGAGGCCGTCGCGGCAAAAAACTAACCAGCTTCGCCCTCGACTGGCTTTGGAACCGCGAGGACGTGATAGCGGACTTCCGACAGTTCTACTGCATCGACCTCCCGCTGGAGGCCGAGGACGTGGACTGCGCCCGATGGGGCCTGCTGTGGCACGCGCTGCCGCGCGAGTCCCGCACGGCGCGCAGGCAGTCCCCCGACCTCGAGTGGAGCGCGGGCGAGCACATGCTTAACCAGGCGGTCTATTACCTGCACATGCTCGAGTGGAGGCTGTGCACAAAGGACGGCCAGAGGGGGCGGCGCGCCCCGCAGCCGCCGAAGACGCCCGGAGAGAGGGCGAATGCCGAGCGCAGGCGCGCGAACGCCGAGAGCGCCCGCGCTGACATAGACAGGATTCTCGGAATCGAGGAAGGCGGTGCGTAGATGGCGGTGAACGTCGGCTCCGCGTCCGTGACGATCATGCCGACCATGTCGGGCTTCGCGGCCAAGATGGACAAGCAGCTGGGCGGCGCGGGCAAGACGGGCGGCTCGGCCATGGGCGAGTCCGTGGGCAAGGGCATCAGCGCCAAGGGCGCGGCGATAGCCGGCGCCATGGGCGGCCTCGCCGCGTCCATCGGCTCGAAGCTCGTGGGCACCATCCAGGGCCTGATGGGCGAGATCACGGACGCCTCCGACTCGGCGCAGAAGTTCGCGAGCACGCTGTCCTTCGCGAACATCGACGACTCGACGATCAAGGACCTGACGGCCTCCACGCAGGCCTACGCCGACGAGACGGTCTACGACCTCTCCGACATCCGCAACACCACGGCCCAGCTCGCGGCGAACGGCGTCGACAACTACGCCCAGCTCGCCGAGGCGGCGGGCAACCTCAACGCCGTCGCCGGCGGCAACGCCGACACCTTCAAGTCCGTGGCCATGGTCATGACCCAGACGGCGGGCGCGGGCAAGCTCACCACCGAGAACTGGAACCAGCTTTCGGACGCAATCCCGGGAGCCTCCGGCAAGCTCCAGGAGGCCCTGAAGGCCAACGGCGCTTACACGGGAAACTTCCGCGAGGCCTTGGAGAAGGGCCAAATCTCCGCCGAGGAGTTCAACAAGGCCGTGATGGACCTCGGCATGACCGACGCCGCCAAGCAGGCGGCGACCTCCACCGCGACCATCGAGGGCTCGATGGGCAACCTCGAGGCGGCGGGCGTCAAGGCCGGCATGGTCCTGCTCGACGCCTTCAAGCCGCTCGTCACCGGCGGCATCAACGGCGTCTCCGAGACCATCGGCCAGGTGACCGACGGCGTCGTGAGGTTCTTCGACGTCGCGCAGTCAAACGGGGCCGTCCAGCAGCTCACCGACACGGTCGGCGCGCTCGGCGGCGCGGCGGGGAACATCCTCGGTGCGCTGGGGAACCTCGCGCTGGCCGTGCTCGGCATCCAGCCCAGCGGCGACGCGGCAACCGACGCGGCCAACGGCCTGAAGGGCGCCCTCGACGCGGCCCAGCCGGTCATCCAGGGCGTCTCCGACGCTACCGGGTGGCTAAAGGACCACGCAGCGGAGGCCGCGCCCACCGTCCAAGGGCTCGTCTTCGCCATCATGGCGATGCGTGTGGCCCAGGGCGTGGCGGGCTTCGTCTCCGCCTTCTCCGCCGCCGTCGGCGGCATGGCCATCGCCTCTCCCGCCGCGGCAGCCGGGACCACGGCGCTCGCGGGCGGCGAGACCGCCGCCGGAACCGCCGCAGGCGTCTCCG
>NZ_DAWEMK010000041.1:10412-11424 GCF_052362415.1 Paratractidigestivibacter sp.
TGATTGGCGGAGGGGTCGCCCTCGCGTGCGCCGGCCTGCTCGCGCTCGCCAACGCCGCCGTCATGATCGCGTCGGCGGGACCCTCCGCCGCCGCCGGCATGGCCGCCATGGTAGGAACCGTGGCCCTGCTCGCCGCGGGCGCCGCCGCCCTCGGCCCCGCCCTCACGGCGGGCGCCGTCGGCATGGTGGCCTTCGGCGGGGCGGTCGCCCTCGTAGGCGCCGGGGTGCTCTTCGCGTCCGCCGGGCTGATGCTGCTCGGCGGGGCGCTCCCCGGAATCTCCGCCTACGGGGCGTCCGCAGCCGTCGGCGTCCTCGCGCTCGGCGCGTCGATGCTCGTGCTCGGCCCCGGCGCCCTCGTGGCCGCCGCAGGCGTCACGGCGCTCGGCGCGGGCGTGGCCGTGGCCGCCGCCGGCGTGGCGCTGCTCGCGGCCGGGACAGTGCTGCTCGGTGCCGGGCTCTCCCTCGTCGCGGCCTCGGTGGTCGTGGCGGCGGCGGGCATCGTCGCCATGGGCGCGGCGCTGCCGATGGTGGCGTCCTCCGCCCCAGGCGCTGCTGCGGGCCTCGGGGCGGTCGCCGCCGCGGCCCTCGCGGCATCCCCGGGCCTGCTCGCCGCGACGCCCGCGATGGCCGCGTTCGCGGCGGCGTGCGGCACGGGCTCGAGCGCGATCTCCTCCATGGCGTCCACGACCGAGTCCGCGACCTCGCAGGCGCGAAGCAGCATCGACCAGACCAAGGCCGCGAGCCAGTCCATGGCCACAGCCGCGAAGTCCTCCTTCAACGACTTCGCCAACTCGGCGAGGAGCGCGGCCTCGACCGCCTCCAACGCCATCATGGGAGCCTGCCGCCAGATGTCCGCCGAGGTCGGGTCGCTCAGGCTCACCCTGCCGCGCATCTCGGTCGGCGCCCTTCCGCACTTCTCCATGAGCGGAAGCTTCGACGCCCAGACCGGCTCCGTGCCGTCCGTGCACGTGAACTGGTACAAGACCGGCGGCGTCTTCTCGTCGCCGAGCGT
>NZ_DAWEMK010000041.1:11435-12071 GCF_052362415.1 Paratractidigestivibacter sp.
CGCGAGGCCGTCGTGCCGCTGCGCCCGAGCGTGCTTCGCGGCATCGGCGAGGGCATCGAGGTGGAGCGAGGCGGCGACGGCGAGTCCGTCATCGCGTGGCTCGACCGCAACCTCCCCGCGATCATCCAGAGGTACACCCCGGTCACGCTCGAGCGCGACCTCGACCGACACATCAGGACGGTGATGGCAGGTGCATAGGCTCGCTTACGTCTCGTCCGGCGGCGGGCGCGTCGAGCTCGACGGGGACGGCGCCTTCGTCGGCACCGCCCCCAAGCTGCGCTCGCGCGAGTGGTCGTACACGCTCGGCTGGAGAGGCGCGTCCGGCATCAGCCGCGACGCACGCGAGGCCGCGCTGGACGCCTTCATGTCCGCCGGGCGCGCCGACGAGCTGCGCAGGCTCGCCGACCGCGACCTGTCCTCCGGCACGCCAGGCACGCTCGTCTTCGACGGCGAGTGGTACCAGCGCGCCTACATCGCGAAGAGCAAAGTGGAGACGGTCTACGGGAGGTCGGCCGTGCGCGCGGAGCTCACCGTCCTGCTCCTCGACGGCGCGTGGAGACACGAGGAGTCCACGGATTTCTTCGCCGAGGAGGTCAGCGACGGCGACGCGCTCGACTTCCCGCACGACTTCGAGTA
>NZ_DAWEMK010000041.1:12081-12751 GCF_052362415.1 Paratractidigestivibacter sp.
TACGGCGGCAGCGGCGCGAACCGCACCGTCACGGTCGAGGGCCTGCTCCCCGCCGACGTGAGGATGACCATCTTCGGCCCCGTGACCAACCCCCGCGTGGTCGTGGCCCAGGGCGAGTTCTCGAACACCTACGGCGCCAAGGTGACCGTGCCGGGCGGCTCACGGCTCGTCATCGACGGCTCGAGCCACCCGAAGAGCATCCAGCTCATCGGCACCTACGGCGAGGTGGAGGACCGCTTCGCCGACGGCGTGCGCGGCGAGGGCGCGGGCTCCGGCTCATACTGCTTCGAGCAGCTGCGCCCGGGCACCTCCACCGTGTCGTGGGACGGCAGCTTCGGATTCACGCTCACGACCTTCAGGGAGGAGGGCGAGCCGCCGTGGAGCTCATAGTGGCCGATAGCGCGGGCAAGACCCTCTTCCCGCTCGCGGACTTCGAGCTGGACATGGACTCGGGCTGGGGCGACGGCGTCGACAACACGTTCGACTTGATCGTGCGCGACGCCTCCGCCCCGCTCCCGGAGGCCGCCTGGCGCGTCTACGCCGACGGCACGGAGATGGGCGGGCGCGTCGAGGGCTTCGAGCTGAAGACCGGCCGCGCGTCCTCCGAGCTTCACTGGACCGGCTCCACATGGTCTGGCGTGCTCGCAAAGCGCCTGCTCTGGCCGGACTC
>NZ_DAWEMK010000041.1:12761-13990 GCF_052362415.1 Paratractidigestivibacter sp.
CTCGGGGCAGGACTACCTCACGCTGTCGGGCGACGCCAACGCCGTGCTTCGCTCGGCCGTGGCCCGGCTCGGGCTCGGGTCCTTCTTCACCGTGCCCGACGGCGACGCGGGCGTCTCCGTGAGCTACCGGTGCTCGCGCGACGTGCCGGACGCATGGACGAACCTGCGACTTGCCATGAGGTCGGCGGGGCTGCGCCTCGACGCGAGGTGGATAGACGGAGCGTGTAGGCTCCAGGCGGCCAAGGTGACCGACTGGCGCGGCCGCGTCGACTCCGACCTCGTGGACTTCGACCTGTCCTCCGACCTGCTGGTCACCAACCACCTGAAGGCGGCGGGCAAGGGCGAGCTGGCCTCGCGCGAGGTCGTGGACGTCTACGCCGACAACAAGGGCAACGTCGGGACGGCGAAGGCCATGGCAGGCGTATTCGAGCTCGAGGAATACTACGACGCCAACAACAGCGAGGGCGACGACCTGCGAGACCAGGCCATGAGCCGCCTGAAGGACATGCAGACGGAGGGCAACGTCAAGGTCACCGTCGGCGAGGGCGTGAGCTTCGGCCTCGGCGACGTCGTGGAGGCAAGGCACTACTCGCCCAACGTGACGGTCAGCGTGGAGATAAGCAGCAAGGTCATATCGGCGACGGGCGCGGGAGCGAGCGCGACCTACGGCGCGTCGCCGAGCGGCACGAGAGTGGGGTGATCAGCCTTGATCATGGTCATAGGCGGCGACCTGTGGCAGTGGGACACCGGCAGGAGCGTGCGGCTCGACGTCGCGGGCGCCACGCAGGCGCACTTCGCGGCCGCCGAGTCGCAGCGCGCCGTGGTCGTCGACGTCAGGGACGGCGTCGCGAGGGTGCCGTCACAGGTGCTCAGCGTAGGGAGGGCCATCGCCGTCTGGGCGTCGGACGGGAGCGAGACGCTCGATCGCGCCATCTTCCCCGTGAGGCCGCGCGCGAAGCCCGACGGCTACATCCAGACGGACGACGAGGTGCAGACGTGGGAGGACGTCAAGCAGTGGGTCAAGGACGCCATCGCGGCGTCCGGCAAGGCCCTCGAGGCGGGCACCGCCACGCAGCTCGGGCCCGATGACGCTCCCACCGTCGAGATAGCGGGCGGCAGGCTCAACCTCGGCGTCCCGGCGGGGAAGCCCGGCACCAAGGTTACGACGGGGGAAGGCCAGCCCGCCACCGGCGGGCGCGAGGGAGACCTGTACATAGATGAGGCAACGG
>NZ_DAWEMK010000041.1:14000-14454 GCF_052362415.1 Paratractidigestivibacter sp.
ACGCCCGGAACGACGAGGAGGAGAACTGACGGCACTTTCATGGAACCAGGTCGGCTCGCTCAAGGGCCCGCAGGGCCAGCGCGGCGAGACCGGCCCGCAGGGCGAGAAGGGCGGCAGCGTCCGCATCGCGACCGTCGACGTGACCGACAACAGCGACGTCGCGTTCTCGGCGCTCACGCCGTCCGACGGCGTCAAGGTCGGGGACGTGGTCCTCGACGCCATGGGCCAGGCGTACGCCGTCGTGTCGGTCAACGCCGGCGCCTCGACGGCCCACGTCGGCACCGCGGTGCCCGGCTACACGGCCAAGGGCCCCAAGGGCGACGTGGGACCGGCGGGCCCGCGCGGCGAGAACGGCACGTCGGTCACCGTCAAGGGCGCCGTCTCCGACAAGTCGAAGCTACCGGCCGACGCCGCCATCGGCGACACCTACGTCACGAGCGACGACGGCCACATG
>NZ_DAWEMK010000042.1:0-778 GCF_052362415.1 Paratractidigestivibacter sp.
GCGGGCCTCTGGCCCGCCACTGCTATTTACACCACTTTATGGACGTAGCTCGACCATCGGTAGCACGATCCCCAAAACACCGGACCTTCGGTACCGACACTCCCGGATTCCGGTGCGTCAGCGTTCCAAATAGGGCATTTCTCACCAGAATCCTCGACCGTCGGTAAAGAGCACACCGGAAATGCAAGCTATCGGTACCGACGCTCCCGGATTCCCGTGCGACTTTACCGACGGTCGAGGATTCCCGCACGCGAGGCAGATGCAAACAGACGTCACGCCCTTTTTGCCTACGAGCGAGTGGAGCTACGATAACCCCAACTCGTCCTAAGGAGAAGACATGACGCCAGCCGACACCGATACCCGCACCGCGCCCGTCCCCGTGCTCGACCTGCATTGCGACACTGCCGACCGCATCGCGTGGCAGAGCCTCCCCGCCGAGTTGCGCGCGGCTTACGGCCACGACTTCTACGGGCCCGGCGACGAGGCAGACCCCGCCGGCTGCCGCGACCTCGCGCACAGCCATTGCCACATCTCGCTCGAGAAGATCGGCCCCACGCCTTGGGCGCAGTGCTTCGCGTGCTTTGTCCCCGACGAGCTCTCGCCCGAGCAGGCAATAACCTTCGAGGCGCACGTCTCGGCTTATATGCGCGATCAACTGGCAAGAAACCCGCAGATCAAAGCTGTGCGCACGGCCGACGAAATCGCGGGCGCGCTCGAAGGGGGCGACGTCGCGGCCATCCGCACGATCGAGAACGCGCGCCTCTTTGCCGCGGACCCC
>NZ_DAWEMK010000042.1:788-6128 GCF_052362415.1 Paratractidigestivibacter sp.
CCGGGCTCGTCGAGCAGCTCGCCGCGGACGGCCTCGTCATGGCATCCCTCAGCTGGAACGCGGCCGGCCCCCTCGCGAGCGGCCACGACTCGCACGAGCACCTGAGCAAGAAGGGCACCGAGGTGCTCGGGCTCATGGAGCGCTCGCGCGTCGCGCTCGACGTAAGCCACCTGAACGACGAGTGCACGGCCGACGCCCTCGCCCACGCCACGCGTCCCTTGTGCGCCTCCCACTCGAACTCGCGCGCCGTCTGCGGGCACCCGCGCAACCTCACCGACGACCAGTTCCGCGCGATCATGGACGCGGGAGGGGTCGCGGGGCTCAACTACTGCTCCGGCTTCATCGCCGAGGGCGCTTGGGGCCCGAAGGCCGCCGGCGTCACGTTCGAGCAGGTGGCGGCCCACATCGAGCATTGGCTCGACCTCGGCGGAGAGGACGCGGTCGCGCTCGGCGGCGACCTCGACGGGGCGAGCGTGCCCGCCATCCTCGACGGCGCGGACAAGATGCCTTCTTTCCAAGCTGCGCTCGTCGCCCGCTTTGGCCGCGAGATCACCGAGAAGCTCTGCTATCGCAACGCCCTCGCTTTCCTCCGCCGCGCCCAGACAGCCTAAGCCAAACACTGGGTGACACCAGATGTCGGGCGAGGGCGGGGGATTCTGGCCGTATACTTATAGCGTATGTGAATCAGCACCACTGACCTGAGGAGATCCCATGTCAGACAAGCAAGTCCGCGTCCGCTTCGCGCCCTCCCCCACCGGCAAGCTTCACGTCGGCGGCGCGCGCACGGCCATCTACAACTGGGCGTTCGCCCGCGCCAACCACGGCACCTTCATCCTGCGCATCGACGACACCGACCCCACCCGCTCCACCGAGGAGAACACCCAGATCATCCTGCGCGCCATGCGCTGGCTGGGCCTCGACTGGGACGAGGGCCCCGAAGTCGGCGGCGACTTCGGCCCCTACAAGCAGACCGACCGCCTCGACCTGTACCGCCAAGCCGCCCAGAAGCTCTGGGACGAGGGCAAGGCATACCCCTGCTTCTGCACCCCCGAGCAGCTCGCCGCGGACAAGAAGGCCGCCCAAGAGCGCAAAGACCCCTTCCAGGGTTACCAGCGCCGCTGCCGCGACCTCGACCCCGCCGAGGCGAAGCGCCGCATCGACGCGGGCGAGCCCTACGTCCTGCGCATCAAGGTGCCCCTCGACCGCGGCGACGTCGTCGTCCACGACGCGGTCCACGGCGACGTGACCTTCAACGCGAAGGAGCTCGACGACTTCGTCATCTTCCGCTCCGACGGCACCCCGACCTACAACTTCGCGACCGTCGTCGACGACGCGATGATGGGCATCACCCACGTCATCCGCGGCGATGACCACCTCTCGAACACCCCGCGCCAGGTCATGGTCTACGAGGCCCTGGGCGCGCCTGTGCCCGAATTCGCGCACATCTCGATGATCTTGGGCGCCGACGGAAAGAAGCTCTCGAAGCGCCACGGCGCGACCAACGTCGAGGAGTACCGCGACGCAGGTTACCTCTCCGACGCCTTCGTCAACTACCTCGCGCTTCTTGGCTGGTCCCTCGACGGCGAGACGACCATCGTCCCGCGCGACGTCCTGGCCTCAAAGTTCAGCCTCGACCACGTGTCCAAGAACCCCGCGACCTTCGACCCGAAGAAGCTCGACTGGATCCAGGCGGAGTACATCCGCTCCATGTCCGACTCCGAGTTCGCCGATAAGATCATGGTCCCCGAGCTCCACGAGGCAGGCCTCATCCCCGGCGGCGTCGAATACGACGAGGCATGGATCGACGCGCTCGCGGCCATCGTGAAGCCCCGTACCAAGTTCCCGGTCGACGCCGCGGCCGTCGCCGCGCCCGTCTTCGCGACGGCGAGCACTCTCGAGTACGACGAGAAGTCCGTGGCCAAGGGCCTCGCCAAGGAGGGCATGGGCGCCGTGCTCGACGCCGCCCGCGAGGCGCTTGCGACGATCCCGGCCGATGGCTGGACCGCCGAGGCCGTCGACGCCGTGCTCGAGCCGCTGCCCGAGGCCCTCGACCTCAAGAAGCGCCTGGTCTTCCAGGCCGTGCGCGTGGCCGAGTGCGGAAACATGGTCTCTCCGCCCCTGGGCGAGACCATGGCGCTCATCGGCCGCGACGACTGCCTCGCGCGCATCGACCGCGCCCGCTCGCTCGCACTGTAGACCGAAAATGACGAAAAGGGACTGTCCCTTTTCGTCATTTTTCCAAGAAAGGAAGCTAAGCGATGGTCATTGATTTCGATCACGAGGAGTTCGCCTCTATCCCCAACTTCAAGGGCGGCGACGGCCACTTCGACGCAAAGATGCACGACGACGGCAAGTGCAAGATCATCCGCGGGCGCGTGGAGCCCGGCTGCTCGTCCGGCTACCACCTGCACGAGAAGAACGCCGAGATCATCTACGTGATCAGCGGCGCCGCGCGCTTCAACTACGACGGCGTCGACGAGGTCGTGGGCGCCGGCAACGCTCACTACTGCCCCGAAGGCCACAGCCACGCGATGTTCAACGCCAGCGAGACCGAGCCGGTCGAGGTCTTCTGCGTCGTCCCGGAGCATCACCTGGGCTAAAAGAGGCGCGACGACATCTGCCGCCTAGCAAAGGGGCGGGCACGAGCCTCCGGATGAAGCCGGAAGTCCGTGCCCGCCCCTTGATTACCGCTCTACTGCCTTACCGCTTTACGGCCTCGCCCCTTTACGCCCTCCGGATGACGAAGAGAAGGTCGAGGACCATCTTCCTCGCGCGGCGGAAGCGCCGGCGGCGGTAATGGTAGAGCTCGACGTCCGGGAAGCCGAGCTCATCGGCCGCGCTCACGTAACCGCTGCCGGGCAGCCATTCCTCATAGAAGCTTCGCCGCGCCCGGGCGACGTGGAGCGCCGCTAAGGCCTGCAGGTGGAATGACACGTGCACCACAGCGGTCAGCGTGCCCGCGGGCAGCACAAGGTCCTCAAAGCCCTCCTGGAGCCTCTTTGACGCGCTCGGGCACACCTCGTCGCCCATGAAGTAGCGGAAGCGTCCGCCCTCCTCGGCGGGGTCGTGCGCGACGACGGCGGAGACCACGGGCATCTCGCGCCCGGATATGTCGTTGCGGACGCCGCCGAACTCGCGGGCGAGCCTCGGCCCGTCCTCGAAGACCTTCTGCCCGTCCGTCACAAGGGAGCGCCCCCTGAACACTCGCGCGTGCTCGAGGGGCGCCACCTCGACGCTCAGCTTGGACGCCACAGGCGTTCCCTAGTGCTCGCAGCCGGCGGAGGCCGAGACGATGTCCTCACCCTCGTGCTCGACCATCGCGGCGATCATGGCGCTAAGCCCCTCGACGATGCGCTCGAGGCTCATCGACGGCGTGCCGGCCTTGAGGTTCGCGGCCTGGGAGTCGAGGTAGGGCACGTGCACGAAGCCGCCTCGCACGCCCGGGTGACGGTGGTCGAGGGCGTACATGAGGCTGTAGAGGACCTCGTTGCAGCAATAGGTGCCCGCGGTGTAGCTCACGCCGGCCGGAATGCCGTGCTGGAGGGCAGCGTCGGCCATGGCCTGGACGGGCAGCGTGGCAAAGTACGCGTCGGGGCCGTCGGCCTCGAGCTTGGTGGCCAGGGGCTGGTTGCCCTCGTTGTCGGGGATGCGGAAGTTCGCGTAGTTGATGCCCACGAACTCGGGGGTGATCTGGGCGCGGCCGCCGGCCTGGCCGACGCAGAGCACCATGTCGGGCTTCTCGGCGTCGATGGCGGCCTCGACGGCGGCGGGGCCCTTCTTGTAGACGACGGGGATCTCGACGGTAGCGATGTCGGCGCCCGCGATCTGCGCCGGGAGGCGGCGGACGGCCTCATAAGCGGGGTTGACCTTCTCGCCGCCGAACGGCTGGAAACCGGTGACCAGGATCTTCATGGCAATTCCTCTCTGCGAGTGTTGTGAAGAAGGGCGCGCCCCTGCGGGCGCTCGCAAACGCGCGGAGGCGCCGCGCCCACCTGGGAACGACGCCTCCTTGGCTGCACGAGCTTGATTCTACCCTTTACAGGGCAAAGAAGATCATGAAGCAGATCTGGACGACCAGCATGATGAGGGCGATCGGGACCTGCTTCTTGATGACGCCGTACTCGTCCTTCATGTCCAGGATGGCGACGGGCACGATGTTGAAGTTCGCGGCCATCGGCGTCATGAGGGTGCCGCAGAAGCCGCAGGTGAGCGCGAGCGCGCCGACGATGGTCGGGTCTGCGCCGAGCGAAAGCACGAACGGCGCGCCGATGCCGACGGTCATGACGGTGATGGCGCCGTAGGCGTTGCCCATGATCATCGTGAAGACGGCCATGCCGATGGCGTAGACGATGATGCCCATGACGACGTTGCCGTCCGGGATGATGCCGCTGACGAGCTGCGAGATGACGTCGCCCACGCCGGCAGCGGTGAAGACCGCGCCCAGGCCGGCGAGCAGCGTCGGGAGCATCGAGAGCGGGCCCACGGTATCGAGCATGCGGCGGCAGTCGCTCATGAACACCTTCGGGTTGTTGTCGCGCGAGAACACCATAAGCAGGATGCCGCCGACGACGACGCCGAAGGTGAGGCCGACGAGCGAGCTGATCTTGGTGAAGAGGGCGAAGATCAGCGCAAAGACGCCGATGGCGAGCGACGGGGCAAAGATCTTCATGCCGATCTTCTTGAAGTTGCCCTCCATCTCGGCGACCGTGGGGGCGCCTTCCTTGCCCTTGTCGACCTGCTTGACGATGGGCGGGATGCACATGGCGACAAGAAGGGCGCCCGCGATATAGTCGGGGATCCACTTGCCGAGGACGAGCAGCACGCCAAGGATGCACCAGAACGCGGCGGAACCGGGGCGCTTCTCGTTGGTCGGGTCCTTGGCGTTGAGCACGCCGGTGTAGATGCAGACGAGGCCGATGAGGATGTAGACGACCTCGAGCAGCTTGTTGGAGAGCGTGACGTCGGCGCTCGTGAAGAAGGTGACGAAGGCGTTCATTACTTCTCACCTGCCTTTGCGGAAGCGGCGGCGCCGGAGTGGTACTTGCGCATGAGCTTCTTGTCGATGATCTGGTAGTAGACGATGGTGACGAGCGTCGCGATGATGGCGATGGGCACCTCGGTCGCGGCGAGGTCGATGAGCTCGACGTTATAGCCGAGGTTGGCGAGGGTGGACTGGACGAGCAGGCCGCCGGAGCCGCCGACAAAGAGGACCTGGCCGAAGAACCAGGTGACGTTCTCCATGCCCGAGGCCATGCCCTTGATCTGCTCGAGCTGCTCCTCGGCGATGGGCTGGCCGTCCTCCTCGACCGCTGCCTGGGCCATCGGCATGATGACCGGGCG
>NZ_DAWEMK010000042.1:6138-8817 GCF_052362415.1 Paratractidigestivibacter sp.
AAGCCCGCGACGCCGCCGAAGCCGACGTTGAAGGCGGCGAAGATCACGCGGAAGATGCCGTAGGCGGCGACGACGAGGCCGGCGGTCGCGCCCTTGAACTTGGCCATGAGCGTCGCGGCGGCCTGCTTCAGGCCGTTGCGCTCGAGGGTGCCCGTGATGACGAACGTCATGATGAAGATGAGCATGGAGCGGTTCGCGACGAAGCTCTTGCCCATGGTCGAGAGGAACGTCACGGGGTCCATGCCCGCGACGAGGGCGGTGGCCACGGCGGCCACCATGATGATGAGGATCGAGTCGAGCTTAAGCGCGAAGCCGACGACGACGATAACGATGCCGAGGAGCTTCAGGAGGCTCATGGGGTCCATCTCACCACTTCCTTTCCCAGCTGGGTTTATAGACAGAAAGTAATTCTACACGGAGTCACCACGAAACCTCCGCTCTCCGTGCACGAAATGGCGAATGGAGACAGTCCAGCTCGGGTCGTCGATGCAGTTGTCGACATGGGGCGCAGTCGCATAGAGAACGTCTGTTGACGACGCACGCCGGTTGGCGGCGCGCGTCGGTTGGCGGCGCGCGTCGGTTGGCACCGAGATTGCGTATTTCTACAGAATCGCGCTCCATCGGCGTGATTTTGTAAGAATACGCAATCTCGGCGTTTTGGGCGTTCTTCTCCCCAGGGATATGGCAAGATACGACCCACGAAAGAGGTGGTCGCTTGGGCAAAGAGGCGCGCGAGCGGATAGAAGCACGGCTGGGCGAGGCTGGGTCCCGCGGCTCATGCTTTGCGGCAACTGAAGCCGCTGACCTTATCTACCTGCGCCGCCTAATCAAGAAGGAGCGCCCGCGGAGCGTCTTCGAGCCGTACCCGAAGCTCTTCGTCAAAGCAGACACCTGGCAGGCGCTCGATAGAGGCGCCCGGGCGCTCTTCATAATCAAGGGCATCGCGGAGCTGCATCCTCATTGGGTGTTCTTCGGCCCGAGCGCCGCGCTTATACATGGGATGCCCGTCTCGTGGAAAGACCTTCGCAAACCCTATGTGGTCACCTCATCGTCTATCTCGGATGCCGAGAAGGCGCAGCTTGTCCATCGTTCATCGGTCAAGGACGAGTTATGCCTCTGTCAAGGCGTCCGCGTGACCAGCCCCGTAAGGACCCTCTTCGATTGCGCATCGAGGCTCAGCTTCCAATCGGCTCTCGCGATCGCCGACGGTTATGCGAGGACCGGGGGGCTCGGCGCAGAAGAGCTCTGCGACGACATCCGGATGCGCTTCCGCGGCCAACGAGGAGTAAAGCGCGTCGCGGCCATCTGCGCACATGCGGATGGGCGGGCCGAGAGCGGCGGGGAATCCATCGCCCGTGCGGTCATGATCCAGCAGGGGTTTTATCTGCCTGAGCTGCAGACTCCTCTTCCCGACCCCATCGACCCGGCAAAGATGTTCCGCGCGGACTTCGCATGGGAGAGCAAGAAGGGGATCGTCCTCGGCGAGCTGGACGGCGCGAAGAAGTACACCATGAGCGGCGACCCGCTCGACGCCCTCCGTGATGAGCGAATCCGAGAATCCCGCCTCACCGCATACGGTCACGCTATTCTGCGCTTTTCCTATGCTCAGTTGCTGCCGAGGAACCGAACAGAATTCGTCGCGCTGCTCGAGAAGTTCGGCGTCCCGAGGGGACCGAAGCCCAGGTTCGTGGACGGCGTCCCGGAAAAAAGACGGTCAACTATGCCGGGTGGCGCGGAATGCCGCTTCTTTGCGCATTCAATGGCCTCGGGCGCCACGGGAGCAATGAGATCGAGTTCGGATATGCCGCTGCACGTCGCATCGCCGCTTAGCGCAACGGCAAAGCCATCACAACGCTATTAGATAATCCTCGCCGAATAAATCGCACTTCGCTAATCGAAGTCCCCTTGCTATTCGCTCGCCATATTCCGAGATTGCGTATCTTTGCAAAACACGTGTCCCGATGGGTCATTTTGTAGAGATACGCAATCTCGACACCAGACGCCGTCCGCAAAGAGGGGCCAGAATCGAAAGCGGCATCGTCTAAATCGTCGAGAATCCGCATTCCTACAGAAACAGGCCGTTTAAGCTCGCATTTGTAAGAATGCGCAATCTCGGCGGTGGCGGAGGCAATCAAGGTCGTCGCAGAGACGGCAAGAAGGGCGAACGGCTAAAAAACGAACGCGCAGGGGCCCGCAGGAAATGAGCCGCCCACGCGTTAAAGGCAGCCACCCGCAAACGCCGTAGACTGCATGCCTGCCGCGCGCCCGACACGCGACGCACTCCCTGCCTGCAGCGCTCGCCCGACGCACAGCGCCCGTCCGCCCGCTACCGGCAGCCCCCGCAGGCGGCGCAGGCGGCGGGCGTGGCGGCAAGGCCGCCGCGGGCGGTCTCGCGCAGGCTCGCGGGCAGCGCATGGCCGACCTCGCTCATCGCGTGCACGACCTGGTCGAACGGCACGAGGCTGCGCACGCCGGAGAGCGCGAGCTGCGCCGACGAGAAGGCTGCGGCCACGCCGATGGCGTTTCTCGCCTGGCACGGAACCTCAACGAGCCCTCCCACCGGGTCGCACACGAGTCCGAGCAGGTTCGAGATCGCCAGCGAGCTCGCCGTGAGCGCCTGCTCGGGCGTGGCGCCCATGAGCTGGGCGCACGCGGCGGCGGCCATCGCGGCGGCGCTGC
>NZ_DAWEMK010000042.1:8827-9442 GCF_052362415.1 Paratractidigestivibacter sp.
TCGCGCCCCGCCATCGCGCGCGCGCCGGCGTCGGTCTGCACCTCTCCCATGAGGGCGCCGGCGAGCCTACCAGAAGCGTCGGCGATGCCCTTCGCCTCCCCGCCGATGAAGCCGCCGAGCGAGCGCGCCGGCTTCTGGATGGGCGCGCTCGTCTCGTCGCGCATGACGGTAATGACGCGTGCCATCTCCGCGGCGGCGCGGGCCTCGCCGATGAGCATCTGCTCGCGCGTGCGCATGACGCCGCCGATGGAGAGCCCGAGCTCGGCGCAGGCGTCGAGCATCTGCTCGCCGTCGTCGAAGAGCTCCTCGGCCGTGACGCCCGGCCCCACGACCGCGCCCGCGCCGGATAGCGAGATGAACGTCGCGTAGTCGACGTTCTCGAGCCCGCGCACCATTGCGAGCACATCGTCCGCCGGCGCGCCGTCCGTCTCGAACACGGAATACGCCTGGCCGCCCTGCTCGGTGCGGTAGGTGCGGCAGAACGCGATGTTCACGTGCGCGTACGCCAGCAGGTTCGCGAGCGCCGCGAGCACACCCGGAACGTCGCGATGCGAGACGAAGAGGGTCGAGTAGCGCCCCGTGACGTCCACGCCGACGCCGTTGATGCGGCTGATG
>NZ_DAWEMK010000042.1:9648-13622 GCF_052362415.1 Paratractidigestivibacter sp.
CTCTCCATCCGGATGTCGACCGTGTTCGGGTGCATGGTGGCGTCGTCGCCGCCGACCTCGAAGGAGTACTCGAGCCCGGCCTCGTCCGCGAGCGCGAACGCGTCGCGGATCCGCTCGTCGTCGGTCGTAAGGCCCAGCACGCCGGCCACGAGCGCGCGGTCGGTGCCGTGGCCGCGGTAGGTGTGCGCGAAGCTGTTCCACAGCGTGAACGCGACCTGCGACACGCGCCCGTCGACGAGCGACGCCGCGACCTGGGCGCACCTCAGCGCGCCCGCCGTGTGGGAGGAAGAAGGGCCCACCATGACGGGGCCCAGGACCTCGAAGGCCGAGGTCGTCGCGAGGGTCTGGGGCTTGCCGGCCATCGCCTACTCCGCCGGGTGCGCGGCGGTCGCGTCAGCCGCGACGGCGCCCGTGGCATCGGCCTCGGCAACAGCGGCCGCGTCGATCGCGGCGACCTTGGCGCGGTACGCCGCGGCGATGATGTCCACGCAGCCCTGACGGCCGAAGCGGGCGCGGTTCACGACGATGTCCTTGTTGTCGTGCAGGCCGTTCTTGCCCTTGGAGTAGCGGTCGTAGAACAGCTCGCGGCCGCGCTGCATCTTCTTGACGAGCTTCTTTGCGCGCTTCTCGTCCCAGCCGCGCTTGCTGCGCACGATTTCGATGCGGGCGTCGAGCGGGGCCGTGACCAGCACCGCGATGCGGTTCGGGTTGTCGCGCAGGATGTAGTCGGAAAGACGGCCCTCGATGATGCAGCTCTGGCTGCCGAGCTCCTGGACGACGTCGACCACGTGGGCAAAGAGCTTGTCGCCGTTGGAGCGGGCGTCCATACGGTCGGGCAGGAAGGCGAAGAGCTCGGCGGCGCACTGCTCGTCATAGGCAGCGGCGTCGCTCACGCTGGAGCCGGCGCGCTCAGAGGCGCGGACCAGCACCTCGTTGTCGTAGAAAGGGATGCCGAGCTCGAGCGAGAGCATCTTTCCGATCTCGTGGCCCTCCGCTCCGAAGTCGCGGGCGATGGTGACGACGACGGGGTACGTCTCCACATCCGGGGAGACTGCTTCGGTATCGATGGACATAGCGGACCTCCTTGTGGTCGCGGGACCGTGTGGTCGCGGGACTTATGCTCGGGCATAACGAAAAAAAGGCGGGCGAAGGGCTCCTCCCCTCGCCCGCCTCAACGATACTACGCGGCTGCGATGCGCCGCTGGTACATTCGGATGAGGAGCGAGATTCCGAAGTTGAGCGCGAAGTACAGCAGGAAGACGAACCCGTAGACGAGCAGCACGCCCTCGAGACCCGTGGTCTTGGCCATGACGACCTTGGAGGTGTACATGAACTCGGCCACGTTGATGCCGGCCAAGTACGAGGAGTCCTTGATGACGGTCGTGCACTGCGAGAAGAGCGCCGGGATGATCGTCTTGAAGGTCTGGGGCAAGATGATCAGCCGCATGCTCGCGAAGAACCCGAAGCCCTGCGACTGGGCGGCCTCGAACTGGCTCTTGGGGATCGAGTTGAAGCCGCCGCGGATGATCTCGGCCATGACGGCGGAGGTGAAGATCGTGAACGCGAGGACCGAGATCACGACGTCGTTGCCCTTGACCGTGAAGTAGATGAAGAGGATCCACAGCAGGTTAGGCGTGCAGCGGAACAGCTCGATGTAGGCGCTCACGAGCAGGCTGAACACCTTGAGCTTGCCCTTGCAGAACTGCTTGACCATGGCGAGCACGGTGCCGAACACGATCGAGAGGATGATGGCGAAAAACGAGATGACGAGCGTCTTTGCGAAACCGCCGAGCATGAAGCTGACGTTGTCGGGGGTGAAGATCTCCATCGGCTACGCCTCCTTCGCGAGGTCGGCGGCGTCCGTGATGCCAGGGATGTCCTTGGCGCGCGGGCGCTCCTTGGAGCGCTTCTCGAGCCACTGGACGAGGATCGCCAGGGGGAAGCAGATGATGAAGTAGAGCACGCACGCCATGATGTAGCCCTGCAGGTAGCCGTAGGTCGAGACGAAGTTGTCCGCGTTGTACATCAGGTCGCCGCCCGCGATCATCGCGAGCACCGAGGTGTTCTTGACGAGGTTGAGCGCCTGGTTGCACAGCGGGGGCAGGATGATCTTGAAGGTCTGCGGGAGGATAACGTAGATATAGCCCTGCACGCGGGTGAAGCCCTGCGAGAGCGCCGCCTCCATCTGGCCCTTGGGGACGGCCTCGATACCCGTGCGGATGACCTCAGAGATATAGGCCGCGTGGTAGAGGCCGACGCCCAGCGTGCCGAGCGCGAAGGCCGTGGTGCGGATGGGGTCGGTCGTGTGCAGGATGGCCTGGAGGAGCTTAGGCCCGGCCATGTACATAAAGAAGACCTGAACCGGCAGCGGCGTATTCTGATAGAACTCGACGTACACGCGGCTGATCCCGCGCAGGATCCGCGAGCGGGTCGTCGAGAAGACGCCCAGGATCGTGCCGAGCACGAGCGAGAGCGCGAGGCCCGCCGCGACGACCTTGAGGGTGAGCGCGAAGCCATCCCACAAAGAGTCCATCTCGGCGAAGGTCATCGACCATCGCATCGGGTCGAGAAGTCCGTCTAGCATCTCTTTCCCTTCTGGTTACCGTACAAGTACAGGCCGCCCGGGCCTGGTGGAGCCCCCGGGCGGCCGGGTGCCGCTCGGCGAGTGCATGCTCACCGAGCGGCAAGAGGAGGCAAGCCTTAGAGCAGGCCCCAGGTCTTGATCTCCTCGTCGATCCAGCCGTTGGAGGTGACGTCCTTGACGACGGCCTCGGTGACCTCGGACAGGTCGCAGCCCTTCTTGGTGGCGATGCCGTAGTCCTGGGCGCCGAACTCGATCTCCGGCTGCAGAAGCTCCTTGTCGTCGGTGGTGTAGGTCTTCAGCGTGGAGCGGTCCATGGCGAAGGCGTCGATCTGGCCGGCATCGAGCGCGGAGTTGATGGACGGGTAGTCGGGGTACTCGTCGAACTGCGGGGTGACGCTGAAGCCGTTGTCGGCGAGCATCTTGGTGATGGCGCCCTTGGTCGTGGAGCCCTGCGAGACGCCGATGTGCTTGCCGTCGAGGTCGGCCATCGAGGACATGGAGCCCTTCTTGATGAGGATGCCGACGTGGTCGGTGCGGTAGGGGTCGGTGAAGTCCCAGGACTTCTTGCGGTCGTCGGTGATGGTGTAGGTGGCGCAGATCAGGTCAAGCTGGTCGTTGTCGATGAGCGGGCCGCGGGTCTTGGGCGTGACGTCGGTGAACTCGCAGAGGTCCTTGGACTTGGCCTCATCGTAGGAGCAGCCGAAGACCTTGGCGGCGACCTGGTAGCACAGGTCGATCTCCATGCCCTCGTAGGTGTTGGTGGAGGTGTTGAGCAGGCCGTAGCCCACGACGTCCTTCTTCACGCCGCACTTGAGCTTGCCGCGGGACTTGATGGTCTCGACCTTGGAGTCGGAGGAGCCGGAGTTGGAGGAGCCGCCGCAGCCGACGAGGCCGAGGCCGGCGACCGCCGCAGCGGACGCGCCGAAGAGCTGCAGGAACGAGCGACGAGACATAGAGGCCATGATGAAATCCCTTCCCTAGTGGGTTGTTACGCGAATTGGGGCGCCGGAGGGCCGGCGGTGACGCCGTGGGGCGCTAGTGCAGGATCTTGGAGAGGAACTCGCGGCAGCGCGGGTTCTCGGGGTTCTCGAAGAAGTGCTCGGGGGTGCCGGTCTCGAGGATGCGGCCGTCCTCCATGAAGACGACGCGGTCAGCGACCTGGCGGGCAAAGCCCATCTCGTGCGTGACGCAGATCATCGTGATGTTCTCCTGCGCCAGCTCGATCATGACGTCGAGGACCTCCTGGACCATCTCGGGGTCGAGAGCCGAGGTCGGCTCGTCGAAGAGGATGATCGGCTGCTTGGTGCACAGGGCGCGGGCGATGGCGACGCGCTGCTGCTGGCCGCCCGAGAGGTTCTGCGGATACTCGCCGGCCTTGTGGGCCATGCCG
>NZ_DAWEMK010000042.1:13632-14301 GCF_052362415.1 Paratractidigestivibacter sp.
TTGAACTGCTGGAAGACCATCGAGGAGTACTTGCGGGCCATCTCGAGGTGGTTCTTCCTTGTGACCTCGGTGCCGTCGATGGTGACGGTACCGCTCGTGGGCTCCTCGAGGTAGTCGATGCAGCGGATGAGGGTGGACTTGCCGGAGCCCGACGGACCGATGACGACGAGCTTCTCGCCGGGGGCGACGGAAAGGTTAACGTCCTTGAGCACGTGGACGTCGCCGAAGTACTTGTTGAGATCCTTGATCTCGATCATGTTTGCCATGTGTTCAATCCTCTCTCGAATCGACAATTAGACCTTAAGGTGCCTGCAGGTCGAAATCCGGCGAGAACGGCTGTTTGAGACGAAGAAACAACCGCGGTGACACCGGTCGGAAACAAGACATGAGTTGTTTAACATACCCGAAACCCTAGAAAACATAACAGATGTCGCGAATCGCACACAACCGCCCGCTCATTACTGGGTGACAGTCATTGCGTGCAACTTCCTGGGACAGACATCATCCGGGGAAACCCATTACTGGGTGACAGTCATTGGGTGCAGCACTTTGGGGACACGCATCATCTGGGGACACCCATCACTCAATGGCTGTCACCATGTGCAGCATTCCTGGGACGCCCTGGCATTCACAAGAAAAAACCGACGATCAACTGACCGTCGGTTAGCA
>NZ_DAWEMK010000043.1:0-5354 GCF_052362415.1 Paratractidigestivibacter sp.
CACTCGCTAGGAAAGGACCTCACGTGTCGAAGAACGCCAAGCCCTCGGCCCAGACATCGAGGGCCGTACAGACCGGCATGTACTTCATCGTGGCGATTCTCGCCCTCTTTGTCTTCTTTAACATCAGCGGGCTCGGCACCTCGGTGAACATCTCGTACGCGTTCGTCGCCTTCGCCTTCGTGGTCCTCATTGTCATGCCGAGGTTCTTCCCCCGGCTCGACGCGGACGCGCCCACGACCTCGCGATTCCTCGGCAGCCTGGGCACGCGCATCACGACCACCTACTTCGTCACTGAGCTCCTTGCGTCGGCGATCTTCATCCACTTCGTCACCGACTCCGCCATGTTCTCGTTCTTTGTCCAGGCGGGCCTCTACGTCGTGTATCTCTCGTACGTCGCCTATCAGGCCAATGAGGTCTCCGAGGACTCCCCGGAGGCGCGCGCCGCCGCCCGCGGAAAGTCGCGCGGAGTCGACGCGGTGCCGAAGCTGCGCAACCAGGCCCATGCCCTGGCCGCGCATGCGCAGGGGACCGAGTTCGCGAAGGATGCCCAGCGTATCGAGACCCTGCTCAAGCGCGGTCCGGAGGAGTCCTTCGAAGGCACGCTCGAGATCGAGCAGCAGATCGGCGGATTCCTCTTTGAGCTCGACACCCTGCTCAAGGAGGGCGGTGACGAGCTCACGATGAGCGACTGCGTGCGCATGCTCAACATGCTCATCGACCAAAGGAACCAGATCTGCAAGTAATCGCGCCGGCATTGCGTCCCGCCAGTGTCGCTCGCGCCGTCGGCATTGCGCAAAATTCGATTAGGGCTACGCTGAGGTGGGATTACCGCGCAAAACTCGCTTAGGGCCACGTATTTTAGGGCGCCTTGCCGGCGCCCGATGCCTGAGCCTAAAGAAACGCCCAGTTGGCGGATTCGCCAACTGGGCGTTTTCCTGGGCTTAGGGCAAAAATGCGTGGCCCTAAGCGAGTTTTGCGCGACGGAGGCGCTTGAACGTGGTCCGAATCCAAAAGTGCGTCATACCGAGGGGCGCGGCAACGGTTCGGGAGGGCGAAGCTGAGGCTCGGGGCGAAGCCACGGTTCGAGTGCACGGCCACGGCTCGGGAGCGTAGCCACGCACTCGGGAACGTAGCCGCGGCTAGAGCTCGTAGATCGCGCTGAACTTTTGCGTGAGGTAGTCGGTGTAGTGCTTCGCGTCGAAGGGGGCGCCGCACGCCGCACGCATGAGCTCGTCGGTGTCCTTCGCGCGGCCCCAGCGCCAGATGTTCACGCGCAGCCACTCGCGGATGGGCGCGAGGTCGCCAGATGCGCACACCCCGTCGAAGTCCATGCCACCCGCGACCATGGCATCCTTGAGCTGGGCACCGATGGCGCTGCCGAGCGCGTAGGTGGGGAAGTAGCCCAGGCTGCCATCGGACCAGTGCGTGTCCTGCAGCGCCCCGTGGGCGTCGTCGGGAACCTCGATGCCCAGGTAATCCTTGTATTTCTGTGCCCAAAGGCCCGGGACATCGGCCGCTTTGGCCTCGCCGGAGAAGAGCATCTGCTCGATCTCGTAGCGCACGAGGATGTGCAGCGGGTAGGTGAGCTCGTCGGCGTCGCAGCGGATGAGGCACGGCTCGGCGCAGTTCTCCGCGAGGAAGAGCTGGTGCGGCGTCACGCGCCCGAACTGACCGGGGAAGCGCCCGCGCAGCGTCTTGAGCAGCGGCGTGGCGAAGGTCTCGCTGCGCCCGATGATGTTCTCGAAGAAGCGCGACTGCGCCTCGTGCATGCCCATCGACGTGCCGCCCTTGAGCGACGTGAAGCGGTATGCGGGGTCGACGTTCTGCTCGTACAGCGTGTGGCCGCCCTCGTGGAGCATGCTGAAGACATTGGAGAGGACGTTGTCGGGGTACACATGGCTCGCGATGATCACGAATCCCTCGGAGGGGCCGCCCGTGAAGGGGTGCTCCGTGCGCCCGACCCACAGCGCGTTGGTGTCCACGCCCTCGAGCGCCATCAGGTCGTCGGCGAGCGCCCACTGGCGCGCCTCGTCGAAGTTACCCTCGACGCACGTGTGGCTCGGCTTGTGGCGGCTGGCCATGCAGTCGGCGAGCAGCGGGACGACGCAGTCCTTGACCTGCGCGAAGAACGGGTCGTAGAACGCGCGGTTCGTGCCGTGCTCGTACTCGTCGAGCCAGACGTCGTAGGGATCGGCGCCGGGATTCTTCTCGGAGGCCATGTGCCGCAGGGCCGCGACGATGCGGTCGAGGTAGGGCTCGAAGCTCGCCCAGTCGTCGGCCGCCTTCGCGCGGCGCCAGATGTCGTTGGCCTCCACCGTGAGGCGGCTGAACTCGGCCTGCTCCTCGGCGGGGACGTCGACGAGCGAGGCGCGGTCGCGCTTGAGGACCTTGACCTGGGCCATGCGGGTCTTGCCCAGCAGCTCGGGCTGCGCGCCGAGGCGCTCGAGCAGGGGGCCGACCTCCGGCGCGCAGAGCGCGCGGACGCGCTCCTCCTCGAGGACCGAGGTCGCCTGGCCGCGCTCCTCGGTGGCGCGCGGCGGGTCGATGACGGGGCCGAGGGACCCGATCTCGTCGATCGCGTAGCGGAGTGCGAAGAGCTTGTTCTCGAGCGTATCGAGCGCGGCGATGTCCGCGCGGGGGTTTGCGACGGCGGCGTTGAGGTCGGCGGTCGCGGGATTCTCTGCCATGGCTCCTCCAAAAAGAAGACGAGCGCCGCCGGCCCGGCGGCGCGTGCATGCACGCTCCAAGTGTACCCCGCCGCGCCGAACGCGTCGCTTGGGGCACCGGTCGCGCCCTGCCGTTCCCCGTCTCCACCCGTCGGCTTTATAGTTGTCTGAGCAACTTTTGGCGGCGCTGGCGCAAGCGCCCGCGCGACAACGTGGAAGGACCTCCCATGCAGGCAGTTCTCGGCATCGACATCGGCGGCACGAGCATCAAGGCAGGCCTCTTTACCCCTGAGGGAGAGCTCCTCGAGGAGCGCAAGATCCCCACGCCCGCGCTCACCGACGACGCGGCCTACGCGGTCGTCACCGACGGCCTCGCGAAGATCCTCGCGGCGCACGACTCCGCCCCCGACGACGTCATTGCCCTAGGCCTCGATATCCCCGGTCCCGTCGCGGACGACGGAACCGTGGGCTTCCTCCCCAACATCAAGCTCGACCCGGAGGGTCTCGTCGCCTCCATCAACGCCGCCTTCCCCAACGCGACCGTCGCCTTCGTCAACGACGCCAACGCCGCTGCCCTGGGCGAGATGTGGGCAGGCGTCGCGCGTGGCGTCTCGAGCTACGTGCTCATCGCGCTCGGCACGGGCGTGGGCGCGGGCGTCGTCGTGGGCGGCAAGCTCGTCGCGGGCGCGTTCGGCGCGGGCGGCGAGATCGGCCATGTGACGGTCAACCCCGCCGAGACCCGCATCTGCGGCTGCGGGCGCAAGGGCTGTCTCGAGCAGTACGCGAGCGCCACAGGCATCGTTCGCCTGTATCTCGAGGAGTGCGAGCGCCGCGGGGTCACGCCCGCTCCTGTCGAGCACGCGACCGATACCCTCACCGTCTTCCGTGCCCTGGCGGCCGGCGACGAGTGCGCAAAGATCGCCGTCGACCAGATGTGCGAGTACCTCGCGCAGGCGATGGCGCAGGTCAGCTGCATCGTCGACCCCGCGATGTATCTCATCGGCGGCGGCGTTGCGGGCGCATTCGCCACGTTCGCCCCTGAGCTTCGCCGTCGCTTCGCCGCGCACGCCCTTTCTACCTGCAAGGACGTCCGCATCGAAGCTGCCGGGCTCGGCAACCAGGCCGCCATGTACGGCTGTGCCTACGAGGCGCTCCGCCTGAGGGAAGAGCGGCCGGGAGATTAGACTGAGTCCGAGATCGCCCTTCTTTCAATAAGAGAAGGCGTTTACCGTCGAAAAACTACCGTTCGTCGAAATTCCGCGCCTTGCGTGCTATACTGAATGAGTTGAAGCGGCGTCAAGTGCGTCGCGTGTCGTTTGAGCCGAGGACAGGAGCATCCTTATGAGCGATATCGTCACCGAATCTCATGTCTTTGTTGACTGCAAGGCCGCTACCATCGACGAGGTTCTCGCGTTCTTCGCCGAGAAGACCGTCGAGCTGGGCTTTGCCGACGATGCCAACGCCATCTTCGAGGCGTTCAAGGCCCGCGAGGCCGAGGGCACCACGGGCATGACCGGCGGCTTCGCCATCCCTCACGCCAAGACCGCCGCGGTCAAGGAGGCCACCATCCTCGTGGCCAAGTTTGCCGCCGACGTCGAGTGGCCTTCCATGGACGATGCCCCGATCAAGTGCGCCATCGCGCTGCTGATCCCCGCCGCCGAGGCCGGCACCACGCACCTTCGTCTGCTGTCCAAGATCGCCGTCATGCTCATGGACGCCCACAAGCGCGAGGAGCTTCTTGCCGAGAACGATCCTGCCAAGCTCGCTGCCCTGGTCAACGAGGGCATCACCGAGGAGTAGGGTTTCCGGTCGATTGATTCGACAACGCCGGTCGCCGTCGTGGCGGCCGGCGTTTTTACTGGGACATCGCCGCATTAGCCCCAAGGGAGAAGCCTATGGCCATCAAGCTCATTCTCACCGACATCGACGGCACCATCTTGCCGTACGGCAAGAAGACCGTGACTCGCCGCTGTGTGGACGCGTTCCACGCCGCCATGGACGCCGGCATCCTCGTCGGCCCCGCGAGCGGCCGCTTCTATCCGTGGATTCCCGAGTTCTTCGGCGGCGACGCCTCCTGCTGCGCCACGGCGATCGCCACCAACGGCTCGCAAGTCTACCTTGAGGGCAAGAAGACCCTGCAAAAGGAGGTCGACTCCTCCTGCGTCCGGCGGGCGATGGAGGTTCTCTCAGACGTGGACTCCGCGGGCCTGCTCCTCTTCGAGGGTGAGACTCCGTGTCTCGTGCAGGGCTCCCGTGACGATCTGCTCGTATGCTTCCCCCGCTATGGCGAGACCTGCGTCGACCGTGACGACGTTCCTTCTGCGGGCATCACGAAGGCAAACGTCTTTATCCGCGGCGACCTTGAGCGCACGCGCGAGGTCGTGGCGCTGCTCAACCGCAAGGTCGACGGTCTGGATTTCGACGTCCCGCAGGCGCAGTTCTCCAACGTCATGCCCGCAGGATGGAACAAAGGCGCCGCGCTCGCGTGGCTTCTGAAGCGGCTCGGGATCGGGCGCGACGAGGCGGTCGTCTTCGGCGACGCCGGCAACGACCTCGAGATGTTCTCCACGGTCGATCATTCCGTCGCCGTTGCGGGGGCGCTGCCCGAGGCGCGCGTCGCGGCACGCTGGCACATCGGCGCCGTCGAGGACGATGCCGTGCCCGCCGCCATTGAGGCGCTTGCCGCAG
>NZ_DAWEMK010000043.1:5454-13809 GCF_052362415.1 Paratractidigestivibacter sp.
CGCTTGCCGCAGCCTCGAGTTTCGCATGCGCGACCGCAACATATAAATCTTGATTGCGCCGCCAGTCTTCTTCCAAGCGAGTTTCGCTCGCTGGCCTATGCTTTCATGGTTCATACATTTCCGTCGAGGGGAGCATCATGAGCGCAAGCGAGGCAAAGAAGGGCGCAGGTGCCCTGGAGCCGAGCCATCCTGCGGGGTCTGTGCTGGACGCCGGCGACTACAAGGCGGGCGACGACGCTGTCGAGCGCTTCCGCGAGCTGCTGCGCATCCCCACGGTGTCGCGCGACGACAAGTCCCTTCGCGACGACGAGCCTTTCCGCCGCTGGGCGCCTACCCTGCGCAGGCTCTTTCCGCGCTTCTTTGAGGTGACCGAGCTCACGACCATCGACGACTTCGGCATGCTTCTGCGCTGGCCGGGCGCTGACCCCTCGCTTGACCCTGTGGTCATGATGGCCCACCAAGACGTCGTCCCCGTCGAGGGCCAGCGGTGGGAGCACGACCCCTTCGGCGCCGAGATCGTCGACGGCGAGATCTGGGCCCGCGGCACGCTCGACACCAAGTGCATCGCCGCCGCGTTCTTCGAGGCGGCCGAGCACCTCGTCGGCCAGGGCTACGTGCCCCCGCGCGACGTCTGGTTCTTCTCCAGCGACGGCGAGGAGGTCGCGGCGCCCACCTGCGCGCATGCCGTCGAGTGGTTCCGCGCCCACGGCATCCATCCGTACATGGTGCTCGACGAGGGCGGTGCCGTGGCGGCCGACGCGCCCCTGGGGGTCGATGTGCCCGTGGCCATGGTCGGCGTTTCCGAGAAGGGCCACGTGGACCTCACCGTCACGGCGTACGCCGACGGCGGCCACGCCTCAACGCCTTCCGCTAACGACGCCTGCCGCCTGCTGTGCCGCGTGTGCGAGCACATCTCGGCGAACCCCGGCAAACCTGTGCTCACGCCCGTCGTCGAGGCGACGCTGGCAGAGCTTGGCGCCCATAGCTCCGACCTTTACCGCGCGGTCTTCGGCAACCTCTGGCTCACCCGCCCGGCGGTGACCAAGATCATGGCCGCCAGCCCCGAGACCGCGGCGATGCTGCGCACGACCTACGCCCTCACCCAGATGGAGGGCTCGCCCGCCCATAACGTCCTGCCGCCCGTCGCGCGTGCCAACTTCAACGTGCGCGTCGCGCCCTTCGAGTCCATCGCCGACGCCGTCGATCGTGCCCGCAAGCTCGCCGCCCAGCAGTGCCAGGCGTCGGGTCTCACGCCCGACCACGTGACGGTCGAGATCGACGAGAGCATCCCGTACATGGAGCCGGCACCCATCAGCCCCTACGAGGATGACGCCGCCTTCGACTACATCCACCGCTGCGTCTCCGGCGTCTACCCCGAGGCCGGCTTCGCCCCGTACGTGCAGAACTCCTGCACCGACTCGCACGAGTTCAATGCCATCTGCGAGCGCGTCTACCGCTTCTGCGGCTTCATCTACTCGGCCGAGGCCCGCGGACTTCTGCACGCCGCCAACGAGCGCATCGGCGTGGACGTGTACAAGCGCGGCATCGAGTTCTACGTCGCCTTCCTCGCCAACCTCGCCCGGATGTAGCCGAACTGGAGGGCCGACCTGCAAAGAAGGGCGGCCCTTCTTTTCTGCTTTTGAACGCTAGGAGAACCGTATGGCACAACTCAACCTCAAACGCGCGGCCAAGCTCGATATCAGGGCCGTCGCCTTGGCTTCGCTGCCCTTCATGGGCATGATCAGTTTCTGGCAGGTCTACGACGGCATCGTGCCAAAGATGCTCACCAACACCTTCGGGCTGTCGAACTCACTCACCGGCGCCATCATGGCCGTCGACAACGTCTTCGGTCTCTTTCTGCTCCCGGTCTTCGGCGTCCTGTCCGACCGATGCGCCTCCAAACTCGGCCGCCGCACGCCCTTCATCCTGGGCGGCTCGGCAGTGGCGGCACTTGCGGTACCCCTCATCGCCATCGCCAACAACATGGGAAGCCTGCCGCTGCTCATCTGCTCAATCATCTTGACGCTCCTTGCCATCTGCGCCTATCGCACCATGACGGTGGCGGTCGTGGCCGACATCACGCCACGCCCGCTTCGTACCAAGGCGAACTCCATCCAAAAGGTCGTGGGCTATGCGGGCACCGGTCTTATGCTCGTGGCCATCTCGGTCATGGTTCCCAAGGTCGAGCGTCCCGACTACCTGCCGCTGTTCATCCTGCAGGGCGTGTTCATCCTGGCGGCTGCCGTCGTTTACGGCCTCTTTGTTCGCGAGCCCGGGCTCGTGCAGAAGATGCGTGAGAAGTCCCTCGAGATGGGCATCGACGAGGACGAGATCGATAAGGACGACTCGCCGGAGGCGGGTGGCAAAGAGAAGGTTACCGATCGGTCCCTGCAGCGCTCTATCGCAATGCTGCTGTCCGCGACCTTCTTTTACTACATGAGCTACAACGCCATGACCACCAACATCAGCCGCTACGCGGACATGTTCTTCGGGTTGGCGGGAGGCTCCTTTGCCATCATCAACATGGTGACCATCGTGGGCGCGCTTGCCAGCTACGTTCCTTTGGCCAACCTCTCGCTCAAGATCGGCCGAAAAAAGGTCGCCCTCATCACCTCGATCATCATGACCGTGTGCCCGGTCTTCATCTGGTTCGCTCCGGGCTTCTCGCCTGCGCTCTACGTCGTGTTTCTCCTGATGGGCGTGGCGCTGGGCGGCGTCGACCTGTGCGTCTTCACCATGATCTTGGAGTGCTGCAGCTCCAAGTCAGTGGGGCGCTACGCCGGCTACTATTACACCGTGAGCATGGCTGCCCAAGTGGCAACCCCGATCCTGTCCGGCGTGGTCATGGACCTTAAGCCGACGATGCTCTTTGGCTACATTGCGCTCATGGGCGCTCTCATGTCGCTCTCGGTCGCGGGCGCCAAGCACGGCGACGCCATTCTCATCGACGAGGTCGCCCGCCGGGAAGAGGCTAACGAGTAGGGGAGCGGCCAACCTTTGAACCTTCGAACAACCCTGCCAACAGAAATACTGCCGGTGCAAGGTAGCGTGAGATGAATAGAAGAGGCCTGCTCAGCTCTGCCGATTGGAGACAGGCAACAAAAGCTGCGAGGATATAAAAAGAGAAGCAGCAGGAACGAAGTGCCAGTAGTGTGCGGCTGGTACCTGATGGGACAATGGAAGTACTGGTGCCAATTAACAGGCCGAGCGAATAAGACCCGATTGGTATCGCAAGAATGTAAAGTACGAAAGTGAAAAAGGATGAGTACGTTTTAAGTTCGGCAAGTCGAAGGAAACGCGCATAGATAAAAACATAAGCGCAGCAAATGCCGAGTAAGACTGCACCCAAAATGCGGAATACGCGTCTATTCATATGCTCGTCTCAACTCCTCGTTCGAGGGGCATCAATGGCTGTGGTGTTTATACCCACATAGGGGGTACATCGCGCAATTATCTGCGGTATTTCGATCGCCCTTTCTTATGTGCTATCATTCACCCTTAGGCAACGACGGAGAGGTTCGCGCGTCGCGTCGCCAGCGGACAGAGATGGGGCCCACCGGCTGAGAGGCCCCTCCAAGGCTGACGCTCGAAGTTCACTCCACCAGCCGCGACCTTAACGGCATGGCCAGAAGGCCCATCCTTCTTGCCGTTCCAAGTAGGGAAGCCGTCGGCCCCACGGCACGGGGCAAACGAGTGGACGCCCGCGAGAGAAAACGCGAGCGTCAATCAAGGTGGTACCGCGGTAATTCTTGCCGTCCTTGGACATGCGTCCGAGGACGGTTTTTGTTTGGAAAGGGGAACACGCAATGTCGATGTCCGAAGACCTCAAGTCGATTGAGGCTCAAGTCAAGGAGGGGCTGGCCAAGGCCGAGACCATGGACGCCCTCGAGTCCCTGCGCGTGGGCGTGCTCGGCCGCAAGGGCAGCCTGACGGCCATCATGCACACCATGGGCAAGGTCCCGCCCGAAGAGCGCCCGGCCATGGGCCAGCTCGCCAACACCGTCCGCGCCAACGTCGACATGGCCATCAAGGAGCGCAAGAACGAGCTCAGCCGCGCCCTCATGGCAAAGAAGATGGAGGCCGACGCCGCCGACGTCACGCTGCCCGGCCGTCAGCTCTCGCTCGGCACCCAGCACCTCATCTCTCAGATCCGCGAGGAGATCGAGGACATCTTCGTCGGCCTCGGCTACACCGTCGAGGACGGTCCCTACATCGAGACCACCTACTACAACTTTACCGCGCTGAACGCCCCTGAGGATCACCCCAGCCGCTCGGCCAAGGACACCTTCTACGTGGTCGACAACGCCCCCGAGGGCAAGGAGGTGCACGTCCAGGGCGAGTCCGACGTCCTGCTGCGCACCCAGACCTCCGGCGTCCAGGCCCACGTCATGGAGGCCAAGGAGCCCCCGATCTACATGATCTGCCCGGGCACGGTCTTCCGCCCCGACACCGCCGACGCCAACCACCTGCCGCAGTTCACGCAGGTCGAGGGCCTCGTCGTCGACGAGGGCATCACCTTCGGCGACCTTAAGGGCACCCTCGACTACTTCACCCGCGAGATCTTCGGCAAGGACCGCGCCACCCGCTACCGCCCGCACTTCTTCCCGTTCACCGAGCCCTCCTGCGAGGTCGACGTCTCGTGCGGCGTCTGCCACGGCAAGGGCTGCCGCTTCTGCAAGAACACCGGCTGGCTCGAGATCCTGGGCTGCGGCATGGTCGACCCCAACGTCTTCCGCAACTGCGGCATCGATGCCGAGAAGTACACCGGCTTCGCCTTCGGCATCGGCGTCGAGCGCGTGGCGGCCCTTCGCTACGACCTACCCGACCTGCGCATGCTCATGACCGGCGACATGCGTTTCCTCAAGCAATTCTAGGAAGGACCTCCTCTTATGCGTATCTCTTACGAGTGGCTCAAGACCATGGTCGACGTGCCGGAGGACCCCTCCAAGCTCGTCGACGAGTTCGTCCGCACGGGCACCGAGGTCGAGGCCGTCGAGCGCGTCGGCGCCGACCTCGACCACGTCGTGACCGCCCAGGTCGTCAGCAAAAAGCCGCACCCCGACTCCGACCACATGTTCGTCTGCCTCGTCGACGTGGGCGAGAAGAACCTCGGCGCCGACGGCAAGCCCGAGCCGCTGCAGATCGTCTGCGGCGCCCAGAACTTCAACGAGGGCGACCACATCGTCACCGCCATGATCGGCGCTGTGCTCCCCGGCGACGTGAAGATCAAGAAGTCCAAGCTCCGCGGCGTCGTCTCGATGGGCATGAACTGCTCCGAGCGCGAGCTCGGCCTGGGCAACGACCACGACGGCATCATGATCCTGCCGCCCGACGCGCCGGTGGGCATGGACTTCACCGATTACCGCGGCATGTCCGACACCGTGATCGACTGCGAGATCACCCCCAACCGCCCCGACTGCCTCAGCATGTGCGGCATGGCCGTCGAGGTCGCCGCGATGCTCGACGAGGACACCCACATCGAGCTGCCCCGCGTGCAGAGCGAGTGCGGCCCCGACGCCCACGACCTCGTCGACGTCGCGATCGACGACCCCGAGCTCTGCCAGCGCTACACCGCGCGCGTGGTCCGCAACGTGAAGATCGGCCCTTCGCCGGAGTGGCTCGCCCGTCGCGTCATCGCCGCGGGCAGCCGCCCCATCAACAACGTGGTCGACGTCACCAACTACGTCATGTACCTCACCGGCCAGCCGCTCCACGCCTTCGACCTCGGCAAGCTGACCGAGCGCGACGGTAAGCGCCACATCGTGGTCCGCGCCGCGGCCGACGGCGAGCAGCTCGAGACCCTCGACGGCGTCGAGCGCACGCTCACGCCGGACATGGCCGTGATCACCGACGACGGCAAGACCCCGGTCGCGCTGGCAGGCGTCATGGGCGGCATGAACTCCGAGATCGACGAGCACACGACCGACGTCCTGCTCGAGTCCGCGACCTTCTCGTCCGGCCACGTCTCCCGCACGAGTCGCAACCTCGACCTCATGAGCGAGGCTTCCATCCGCTACGAGCGCCAGGTCGACGGCGCCAACTGTGCGAACGTCGCCGAGATCGCCGCCGCCCTGTTCGAGCAGTGCTGCGGCGCCGAGGTCTGTCCGGGCACCGTGGACGTCTACCCCATGGTTGTCCCCGCCCCCGTCATCGACTTCCGCCCCGATCGCGCCCGCATGCTCTGCGGCGCCGACGTGCCCGACGACTTCATGGTCCAGCGCCTTTCTCGCCTGGGCTGCAAGGTCGAGCCCGCGGCCGACGGTCACCTCACGGTGACCGCGCCGACCAACCGCCCCGACCTCACCCGTGAGGTCGACCTCATCGAGGAGGTCTGCCGCCTGTGGGGCGAGGGCGACATCACGCCGACCCTCCCCGCGGCAAAGAACCACGCCGGCGGCCTCACCGTCGACCAGCGCCGCGTCCGCCTCATCGGCCAGACGCTTCGCGCCTGCGGCCTCTCCGAGACGAGCACCTACTGCTTCGCCGACCCGTCCGACCTCGTCAAGCTCGGCATTACCGACGAGGGCCGCGGCATCCCCGTGAAGATCATCAACCCGCTCGTCGCCGACCAGTCGCAGATGCGCCAGTCCATGCTCCCCGGCCTTTTGCGCTCCGTGGCCTACAACCTCGACCACGGCGTGCCCAACGTCGCGCTCTACGAGATCGGCCGCGTCTTCTACGGCCACGAGGGCAAGTCCCAGCCCGATGAGCCGAGCTTCGTCGCGGGCGTCCTCGCCGGCAAGCGCGCCGACGACGCCTGGAACCAGAAGTACGCTGAGTACGACTTCTTCGACGCCAAGGGCTCGGTCGAGGCGTTCCTCGATGCCCTTCGCCTGACCAAGGTCCGCTTCAAGGTCGCGGACCCCGAGCAGTACCCCTGGCTGCAGCCCGGCCGCGCTGCCGAGGTCCTCTCTCAGGGCCAGGTCATCGGCTGGGTCGGCAACATCCACCCCGCCAGCCTCCAGAAGATCGGCGTCGACGAGCCGGTCGTCGCCTTCGAGCTCTCCGTCGAGCACCTGCTGCGCCTGGCAAAGAAGGAGCTTCCCTATGTCGACGTGCCCACGCTCCCCGGCGTCACGCACGACCTCGCCATCGTGGTCGACGAGTCCGTCACCTATGAGCAGCTCGTCCAGCGCATCACGAGCGCCGGCGGCAAGCTGCTGGCCGATGTCCGCCTCTTCGACGTCTACCGCGACCCGGTCCGCGTCGGCAAGGGCAAGAAGTCCATGGCCTTCTCGCTGACCTACCGCGCGGCCGACCGCACCCTCACCTCCGAGGAGGTCGAGAAGGCCCACGAGAAGCTCGTGAAGAAGGTCCTTCGCGCCACCGGCGGCGAGGTCCGCTCCTAAACGGTGCTCGGGCGCGCCGCGGGACGTGCGGGCGCGCTCGATCTGGTTTTCATGCTCGCGATATTTCGGCCGGGTACCCGTTGGGTGCCCGGCCGCTTTGTTGCGCCACAATGGACTCGTCATCAATAGAGAGGAAGGCCCATGCCCAGCTGGAACATCCATACCGCGCACGTTGAGTGCCTGCTCGCGGAGGAAGGGGCGGACGCCTTAGGCATCCGCGACGTCGACGCTTTCCTGCTGGGCAACCTCGCGCCCGACATCTACGTGGGCTACATGGTCCCGAACGCGACGACGCGGATCGACTATAAGCTCACGCACCTCACGCTGCGAAACCACATCCCGGTCCCGCGCTGCGACGAGTTCTGGGACTTCTACTGCGTGAACCCCAAGGGCTACGGTGCCTCAGAGGTCACCGACCTGGTAAGAGGCGCTTGGTGCCACCTCGTCTGCGATCACGTGTACAACGCGCATACCCGGGCATGGCTGCAGCGCATCGGCGTGAAGCCGGGGGAGGAGGCGCGCATCGGAAAGCAGGCCGACTTCGCCGACTTCGGCCGCACGCTCGACATATCGCTCGTGCCGGAGGTGACCGACGCGGTACTCGGGCAGTGCGAGGCGTTCCCGCAATATCGGATCGCGGGGGAGGACGCGCGCGCGGCGGCTAAGGTGGCCGCGGGAATCGTCGAGCAGAACCGCGTCAACCATATAGAGGGGGCGCCCAAGTATCGGTTGCTTACGGCGGAGTTCTTCGAGACGGCACGAGCCGAGGCGCACATGACCATGGTCGAAGGGTTACGTAGACTTGCTTGCGCCCCCTGTTAATAAGCGGGCGGCGAATGGTGGCAAGGATGGTGCGAGCGGTCAAACTCAAGCGCTAAGACGCATTAAATATGGAGGAAATGTGAATGCAAGAAATACCGTAGACACACCCTCGCAATGAGCGTAAATTACTTCCTCGCGCAGCAACGCCACGAACTGCGAAAGAGCAGCTCAGGGCGGCCGCGCG
>NZ_DAWEMK010000044.1:0-488 GCF_052362415.1 Paratractidigestivibacter sp.
GCTCGCCGACCGCATGCTCAAGACCATGTACGCCGCCGACGGCTGCGGCCTCGCCGCGCCACAGGTCGGCGTACTCAAGCAGATCGTCGTCATCGACTGCGACTACGCCGGCAAGGGCACGAAGAAGAACCCCTACGTGCTCATAAACCCGCGCATCATCACCGCCGACGGAGACCTGCGCGACTTCCAGGAGGGCTGCCTCAGCTTCCCCGGTATCAACGTCACGGTCACGCGCCCGTCGCACGTGGTCGTCCAGGCCTACGACCTCGACGGCGACCTCATGCAGTACGAGGCCGAGGGCAACCTCATGGCCGTTTGCATGCAGCACGAGATCGACCACCTGCATGGCAAGACCATGGTCGACCACCTCGCGCCGCTCAAGCGCGCCGAGGCTATGCGCGACTACGAGGAGGCTCTTGCCGCGGGAGCCCGCCCCGGCGAGACCGAGGTCGAGGAGTAGCAGAGCCGCAGTTCACATAGGCTGGCAA
>NZ_DAWEMK010000044.1:498-3213 GCF_052362415.1 Paratractidigestivibacter sp.
CTGGCAAGAAGTACTTGTACCAACGATTAGCACAATGTCTTTGCACCAAGCGCGCTCTGGCGCGATCGCGGCTCAAGCCGTGGAACCTGCTTCGTGTGATTCCATTCGAAGATTCGAAGCGATTGTGCAAAGCATTGTGCCAAGGAATAAGGGAGAGAAACCATGCGCGTCGTCTTTATGGGAACGCCCGACTTCGCCGTCCCGTCGCTCAAGGCGCTCGTCGCCGCCGGGCACGAGGTGCCGCTCGTCTTCACGCGACCGGACGCCGTCCGCGGCAGGGGGCGCAAGCTTGTCCCATCGCCGGTCAAGGCGGCGGCGACCGAGCTCGGACTTCCCGTTTTCGAGACCGCGCGCATGACGCCCGAGGCCAAGGACGCCCTGCGAGCGGCGGCGCCCGACGTGATCTGCGTCGTCGCCTACGGCTGCATCCTGCCCGACGACGTGCTCGCCGCAGCACCTCTCGGCGCCGTGAACGTGCACGCCTCGCTGCTCCCGCGCTGGCGCGGTGCGGCGCCGATCCAGCGCTCGATCCTCGCCGGCGAGGAAGAGACGGGCGTCTCGATCATGCGCGTGGCCCACGAGCTCGACGCCGGCGCCTGGTGCGCCCAGGCGCGCGTCCGGATCGGGGACAAAGGCTGCGCCGAGCTCACCGCCGACCTTGCAGAGGCGGGCTCCGCGGCGCTCGTCGACGTGCTGCCGCGCCTGGCCGACGGCACCGTCGAATGGCACGAGCAGGACCCTGCGGGCGTGACCGTCGCGGCGAAGGTCCACAAGGACGAGATGCTCCTCGACCCTGCGGAGCCCGCCGACGTGAACGCGCGGCGCGTGCAGGCCTCCGGCGAAACCGCGCCCGCCCGCGCGCTGGTGGCCGGCAAGGGCGTCCGCGTGATGGCGGCCCGCGTCGCCGCGGGCGACCAGGCGGCCGCCGGGCTGCCCGCCCCCGGCGCCGTCCTTGCGCTCAAGAAGCGCGTGCTGCTCGGCTGCGCCGACGGCGCCCTCGAGGTCATCTCCGTCAAGCCCGACGGGAAGAAAGAGATGCCTGTCGCCTCCTGGGCCTCCGGCCTCCGCGGCGACCTCACCTGGGAGCGCATCTAGTGGCCCGCAACAGAGACCGTCGCTTGGTGACTGGCACAGGAAAGAGCCATGTAGACCGACACTTGGTGACTGGCCCAGATCGTCGGTGTTCTTTCGACGATATGTGCCTGTTACCAAATGACGGTCCCATCCCCTCTTCCAGAAAGACCCCTCTTGCCCCTGCGCGCCGCGCGGCCCTCAAGCTCTTCTCCGAGTGCCGGCGCCGAGAAGCCCGCGCCCGTGACCTTCTTCGCGCCGCTCCCGCGATGGGGGCGCTCGACCCGCGCGACCGGGCCCTCGCCATGCGCCTCGTCCTCGGAACGGTATCCGCTCAAGGCGAGCTCGACCGCGCGATCACGAGCCATCTGCGCGCGAGGTCCAAGCTCGAGCCCCTCGTCCGCGACGCGCTGCGCGTCTCGGCCTTCGAGATCCTTTATCTCGATACGCCGACTCAGGTCGCCGTGAGCCAGGGCGTCGAGCTCGTGCGCAGCGTCAACCGCCGCGCTGCGGGGCTCGGCAACGCGGTCCTGCGCCGCATCGCTGAGGAGGACGCTGCCGCGCTGGCCGAGGCGCGTGCACGCGTTGAATTCGGCAATGTTACCATCGCTGACCTGCAGCGCATTGGCGCCCTTCCCGAGTGGCTCGCGACACGCGCGCTCGCCGACCTCGGCCCCGAGGGCGCCGTCGCATATGCTCGTTGCGCCCTCGCCCCCGCCTGCGCCAGCGTTGCCGCGAACACGGCCCGCCGCTCGGCCGAGGATTGCGCCGGGCTTCTCGCGGACGCTGGCTGCGAGCCTGCCCTCGGTCCCATACCGGGGTCGTTCATCCTCGGCATGCCTGCCGCGCTCGCCGCGTCCGGCCTGGTCGAGGCTTGCGACGTGCTGCCCTGCGACCTCGCTGCCCAGGACGTCGTGGCCCGCCTCGGCATCGAGCCCGGCATGCGCGTCCTCGAGGTCGGCCAGGGCCGCGGCACCAAGTCCATTCTCATGGCTTGCGCCGGCGCGCGCCTGGCCTCTGTCGAGGTCGATGCAAAGAAGTCCGCCGCCGCGGCCGCCCGCATGTCCGCCGCGGGCGTCGCCGACCGCGTGATGTGCGTCTGCGACGACGGCCGCGAGCCAACCCGCGTTGACGGTAGCTTTGACCTCGTCTTTGTTGACGCGCCGTGTTCTGGTACGGGTACCTTGGGCCGTCATCCGGAGATCGCCTGGTCGCTCGAAGAGGATGCGATCGCCGGCCTCGCCTCGCTCCAGCTCCAGATCCTGACCAGCTCCGCGGCATTCGCGGCCCCCGGCGCGCGCCTTGCGTACTCCACTTGCTCGTTCCTGCGCCAGGAGGATGAGGATGTCGTTGATGCCTTCCTCGCGTCCCCCGCAGGCGCGGGTTTCCGCCTTGCTTTCTCAGGGCGCACCGACCTGCCCGGAGTCGATACGGACACCCATTTCCTGGCGGTGCTCGAGCGAGCGGCAGAGGCGAAGCGATGATCCGCGGCGCCGGCACAGCAAAGCGATGATCCGCTCGCGCCGGCGCGCAGAGACCCGCGCTCCCAGTCGCCGCGCTCATCCTATGATGGCCTGTTGCGCAAATATCCCGATGTCCAGCCTTTCTCGTCCGCGGGGCCTAGGCGTTTTGCGCAGAAACTCG
>NZ_DAWEMK010000044.1:3223-3919 GCF_052362415.1 Paratractidigestivibacter sp.
CTCGCTCCTCCAGCTCCCGATTCGAACTGAGCGTGCGGGTTTCTGTGCGGTTTGGCTTGTCCGTCAGCTGGACGTGCGGGATTCTGCGCATTTCATCTTGTTTGCCAGCTGGACGTGCAAGAATCTGCGCGGGTCTCCGTGGACCGTAGCTGAACGTGCGGAAATCTGCGCGGGGCTCCGCGTGCCGCAATCGACGCGCATCAACACGGGCTCTTTTCCGCTCGGTGTATTCCTTCACGTCTCTCGCGATTTGCGCGGCCGTCCTCAATTTCCTACGATTTGCAAGGAAAGAAATGCAGCAAGGAGAATTCCAACCCCCATACAAACCAAAGAAAGGCACCCTCCCATGCGCAAACTCATAGAGCAGCTCCTCAAGTTCGGCGTCGTCGGCGTGATCGCGTTTGCGATCGACTACGGCGTCCTTATGCTCCTCTCGCAAGGCTTGGGTTGGGACCCGGTGCTCTCTGCGGGCATCTCGTTCGTGGTCAGCCTCGTGTTCAATTATCTGGCGTCGATGAAGTACGTATTTGCCCGCCGCGACGACATGAGCCGCCAGCGCGAGTTCGTCATCTTCGCGGTGCTCTCCGCCATCGGCCTTGTGATCAACGAGATCATCATCGCAGCTGGCACGGCCGTTCTCGGCACGGGGGCCCTGGCCGTCACCGTCTCGAAGGTCGTCGCCACTGCCGTCGTCAT
>NZ_DAWEMK010000044.1:3929-13301 GCF_052362415.1 Paratractidigestivibacter sp.
GGAACTTCGTCAGCCGAAAGAAGTGGCTCGAGGCCAAGGATCCCTCGGGGGAGTAGAGGCCCATAGCTCGGGCGCTTCCCAGCAGGGCGGCTTTGAATCTGCCCCTCGCCAACAAAGAAGCCCGCGCTCTCCAGTCTTCCGGAGGGCGCGGGCTTCTTCCATGCTCTTAGACGCTACGGTTTGAAGACCCCTAGATCTCGATCTTCGCTCCCATGAGCTTGACGAACTCGCGGACGATGGCGGTGTCGCCGGGCCAGGCAGGGGAGGTCACGAGGTTCTTGTCGACGACGGCCTCGTCGACGGCGACGGGCACGTACTCGCCGCCCGCGAGCGTGATGTCCGGGCCGACGGCGGGGTAGGCCGTTGCCTTGTAGCCGGTAAGGACGCCGGCGGCGGTGAGGACCTGCGGGCCGTGGCAGATGGCGGCGACGGGCTTGTTCGCGGCGAAGAACTCGCGGACGATCTCGAGCACGCGCTCGTTTAAGCGGATGTACTCGGGCGCGCGGCCGCCGGTGATAAAGAGACCCTCGTAGTCGGCGGTGTCGACGGCGTCGAAGTTGGCCGTGAGCGCGAAGTTGTGGCCGCGCAGCTCGGTGTAGGTTTGCTCGCCGAGGAAGTCGTGGACTGCTGTGGCCACGGTGTCGCCGGCCTTCTTGTCGGGGCAGACGGCGTCGACCTGGTAGCCGAGCACAGAGAGCGCCTGGAAGGGCACCATCGTCTCATAGTCCTCGGTGAAGTCGCCGCACAGGAGGAGCACTTTTTTGGGCATAGGTCGGGTCCTTTCGTCGTAGATTTGCAATCCCAAGGTGGGTATGTAATCTATCTGATTCAACTATTGTTGTTATGTGTTATTCGGCATGTGGCCATAACGACATCGATGAGCGTCACGGAGCATAGGATTTCTCGTAATAGCTCCATAATTCAATGTGGCTGCGCAATAGTCGAGCAACGCCTCGCTCGACAAGTCGCTGACCAATGAACGCCCCGGTGGTTTATGCGGGCGTCTCCGGTGTGTACCCAAGTTCAATACGCTACCATTGCCCTGATTCATGCAAGAGGAAATAGCGAGGGTATTTCGAATAATGTCTAAACGCGCGCATCTTTACTATATTGATGGGCTTAGGGTCCTGGGCACGATCGCGGTTTTTGTTTACCACCTTAACGACCAGCTCATTACCCTTAACGAGAACTATGGTGTGCCGCTCTCTCCGGCGGCAATTCTTCCGACCAAGGCGTTCGGGATCGGCTTAGGCCAGGCTGCGGTCGCGCTTTTCTTTGTGATCTCCGGCTTTGTGCTCATGTATACGACCAGTGATTCTCGACTTGACGTGAGCCGTTATGCAAAGAGACGCATACTTGATATCTTCCCCTTCTTTTATAGTGCATATATTGTTGCTTTTTTTATTGTCGCGCTAGCAGGCATACGGCTGATCCAAGGTCCTCTCTCTGCTTGGAAGCTCATCTTTACCATCTTTGGGCTAGACGGGTATCTGAGCTGTTATCCTTCGCCTTTCTCGCCCAACTGGTATTTGGTCGGCGAGTGGTACCTAGGATGCCTTATTTTGCTTTACTGCTTTTTTCCTTTTATTCATAAGCTGCAGAGAGAGTCGAAGCTCGGTGCCTTCCTTACGGTGGTGGGCGTCCCGGCGATTATTCTCTTTGTCACATCAATGGGCGCGACATACATTGACTATACGGGTTATTTTGTTCCCGGTCTTTCGTGCTTTGCCGCGGGCTCGTTCATTGCGCTTAAGCTCGGCGAAAAGAAACCTGATGCGAAATTTGCCGCAGTATCGCTATTGGCCTTGATTGCATGTTCTTTCTTGGGTAGCTATTTCGGGAAGCTGCTAATGCCGATCGTCGGGATCGGCTGCTTCGGGTTATTCGGGTGGTTCTTCTCGAAGCTTTTTAATAAGGAGGTCACGGCGCTCTCTTTTGCATCAAGGATCAGCTTCCCTTTTTATCTGATGCATCATGTGGCTATATACGTCGTGACTCTACTCGCCATGCCCTCGGTAGTCAGCCTGAGGTCCGAGGCGTTCGTTTTCGTCTGCGCGCTCTCGCTGTCTTTTGCTTGGGGAGCGGTTGTGCTCTGGATCGGATCTTGGCTAAAGTCCTTTGCAAAGAAGCGCATGGGTTAGGATTGCCCTATGCGTTTCTCCTGCCTGAATCACCTAGGCACGAATTCTGCGCTAGCCTAAGTTCCTGACATCCCTCGGATATACGAATGAGTTGTATATGCTTGAATTGATTAGACTTCTGGTAGTTCTTCTGTCTTTCATTGTGGTTCCAGGTTTCTTAATTTGCCGTGCGTTCGGCACAAGGGGAGTCTGGTCGGCTCTTCTGTCCCCAGTCGTGGGGCTTGCGTTCCTCACTTGTATTTGTCAGGTATATGCGCTGGTGGGAATTGTCGCCAGCCCGATGGGTGTTTTTACCCCAGCGATTCTGATCTCCCTAGTTCTTATGCTGCTGCTTAGCAGGAGATTTTCCTCGTTGGATTTGCCTCGGATTCACCCCGTAATCCCTGTCCTCTATGTACTTATTGGTCTTGCCCTGGGCTATAACCTCTTTATTTCTCGGATAGGCTCTATTGACGCTCTTTACCAGGCATACGACGTTACCTGGCATTTGAATGTGATCCAGGGTTTCGTTGACTCCGGTAAGTTCACGTGCTTTGGCGTCAGTCCTTATCTCAGCGCTGCCGATGCAGCGATCGCCCCCGTCGACTACTCCGGTTTCTATCCGACTGCATGGCACATGCTGTGCGCGCTGACTTCCATGGCAACGGGCGCTTCGGTTCCCACAGTTATCAATGTTTCAATGCTTGCTTTTGCGGGGGTCGTTTTCCCGCTAGCTGTCCTCGCGTTTTTAGCCAGTCTGTTCCCAAACAATAAACGAATTCTGTTGTGCGGAGCGATCGTCTGTGTCGCTTTTGTTGCCTTCCCGTGGTATCTCCTGGTATTCGGTCCTGTTTACCCTAATTTTGCCGGGTTCTGCCTTGTGCCCGCCGCAATGGCGACTTTTGTGCGCTTGACCAGGCCGGAGGCCAACGTATCGGAGCGCGTTCGCCTCGGTGTGCTCCTTGTGGGAGAAGCGCTCGGCTTGGCGCTCTGTCACCCGAACGCGGTTTTTACCTGCGTTCTCCTGCTTTCCCCGTATTGCGTGCACCGACTTTACGACGAAGCGGCCAAACGGACGGCTAATCGCGTGATCAGGTTTGCGGTTCCGCTTGTGTTCATCGTGTTTGTTGCTGCGTTCTGGCTCTTCTGCTATAAACTGCCGTTCCTGCAGGATACCGTGACTCATACGTGGAAACCCTATGCCTGGGCTTGGCAAGAAATCATCAATATTCTTACTTTGCAGTACACGTTTGGCTTTTGCTACGAGACCGCTTCCCAGTATGTTCTCGGCTCACTCGTCGTGTTCGGCGCGGTCGGCGCGCTATTCAAGTCAGGAAAGCGCTGGATGACGGTTTCCTATAGCTTGGCATGCTATGTCCTGCTGGTGGCCGCGACTCACAAAGATGAATTCAAGCAGATTCTTGCCGGATTCTGGTATACCGACCCCATGCGCTTGGGAGCGGTCTGCACCATCGCGGCCATTCCTTTGGCGGCGTTAGGGCTCGAATGGGTTTACTGCCAGGTCGTACGGGCTTGCGAGAAGTACAACGCCGTAAAGACAAAGCCGACAAATTGTCGGCTGATCGCCGCTTCGCTTGCGGTTGCTTTCCTCGTTCTCAACTTTATGCCTGGGTTTAACCTCGCTGGTCTTCATCGAACCTATACCCAGGAGGAATATCGCAAGTATTACAAGATGGAGGATCGCGATAGACCGAACAAGTCTTTCCATACGACGTACGGCGATTTCCGCGAGATCGTGAGCGATACGTATCGTCTCGACAACCCGCTTGATTCAACCGAGCAAGTTTTCCTCGACAAAGTGCAGCAAATCGTGCCGAAGGACGCCGTGATCATCAATGACCCCATGGATGGTAGCTTCCTTGCGTATGGCACGCGCGGCATGCGGGTTTACTACCGCAATTTCGTTGGATTCGGGGGCAGCAACGAGGCGTCTGCGAGCAAGACCATCAGGACGAGCCTTGTGGATTACGACTCCAATGAGGAGGTCAAATCCGCAGTCGATAGCATCGATGCCCTGTATGTCATGGTTTTGCGCGGAAAAGAATGCGAGGCAAGCTTCATTAATCTGCGTAAGGACTATGACGCGTCGCTCTTTACCGGCATAACGTCCATCACGGAGAGTACTCCTGGCTTCAAACTCCTACTCAAGACCGGTCCCATGGCGCTTTATGAAATCGAGCGGTAGCCACAGTCCTCGTGTTATGGTAGACGGCAAGTAATTGAAGCTAGAAGCGGGAGTCGAGTACATGAAGGTCCTTGCCGTCGTCCCGGCATTCAACGAGGAGGAGTGCCTCGCGAACACTATCTCCGAGCTTAAGGCGACCTGCCCGGAGGTCGACTACCTCGTCGTCAATGACGGCTCCTCGGACGGCACTGCCGACGTTATTTCATCAAAACACCTGAATGGCGTGAACCTCCCGGTGAACACAGGCCTCACCTCGGCCTTCCGCACGGGGATGAAGTATGCTCGGCGCAACGGCTACGATGCGGTGGTGCAGTTCGATGCGGACGGCCAGCATATGCCCTTCTACATCCCCGCGATGGCTCAGACCATGTGCCAGAAGGACGCCGACATCGTCATCGCGTCCCGCTACCTCGACGGCACCGTTAAGCCCACGGGCGCGCGCGGCGCGGGGTCGCGGCTCATTACCTGGCTGATCAAGCTCACGACTGGCAAGACCATCACCGACCCCACGAGCGGCATGCGAATGTATAGCCGCCGCATGATCGATCTTTTTGCGACCGGCTTCGACATCGCGCCTGAGCCCGACCTAGTTGCGCTTGCGGCTCGCAAATACGGCCCCGTCGTCGAGGTCCAGGCACAAATGCGCGAGCGCCAGGGCGGCGAGAGCTACCTCAAACTCGGCAACGTCATCCGCTACATGAGCCGCACGTGCTTGGCCATCGTCATGTCCCGATTCCTGAGGTAGGTTGTCTATGCTGCCGTTCTATCTCCGTCTGCTGCTCGTTGCAGGAGCCGCCTTCGCCCTCATCGTCGTCGGGCGCAAAGTGCGTAAGCAGAAAATCCTCTTTGAGGACGCCGTGTTCTGGGTTGTCGTGGCTGTAGTGTTCGTTATCCTCGCGATTTTCCCCGAGATCGCCATCCGTCTCGCCGCTGCCCTCGGATTCATGAGCGCGAGCAACTTCATCTACCTGTGCATCATCGCCCTGCTGCTCTGGAAGGTCTTCGTTAACTCCGCCGAGATCAGCAGGTTAAAGACCAAGGTCGATGAACTTGCGCAAGAGGTCGCGCTGGCGAATAAAGGTAAGTAATCGCCCTGGTTCGCCTTGTAAAGATGAGCGCCCGTGAGCCACATTGGCTCACGGGCGCTCATTCAGGTTAATTGCTCTGGTGCCAGACGGTACTTGAGCGATGTCTAGCCGATCTGCGCACAGTTCTTGCAGAGGCGCCTTCCCGATGCCTGCGCCTCCGAAAGGCTGACGGTCCTATAGCTCTTCGCTTTTTCCATCGACCTGCACCAGTGGGTGTGGTAAACGTTGCTTCCATTGACGAGATAGGCAACGTTCGCATCCGGATTCGCGGTTCCCGGGTTGTTACCTCCGCCATGGTTTCCGTTGTCGGGAGTTGAAGGCTTCGGCTGCTCGATGGGTCCAAGTCCTGGCACGCTGTACCCACCGCCGATTCCGCTCCAGGCGTAGCCCTCTGAGCGCCATCCCACAGAAACCAGCATCGAGTCTTCGCTGGGGTCTGCCGTGTAGTTGTGCGTCCCCATTATAGCGTAGGGATTGTATTGCCGGAGCATCTTGACGTCGCCGCTCGAATACCATCCGATACCCTCATAAGACCAACCTGCGCTGATCAAAGAGTCACGTTCATCTTGATTCGTCGTGTAGTGGTGATCGCCACCTGGGACATAAGAATTGTAAAGACGATAGACATCTTTGCCTGACGTGGGCGCGACCCAGCCAACTCCCTCGCAGTTCCATCCTGCCATCCTGAGGGAGTCCCGCTCATCAGTGGAGGAGGTGTAGAAGTGCTCCCCTGTATAGGAGTTATACATCCTCCACATCGGGTTGCCTTCAGAGCCGAATGCAGCGATGGGCCACAGGGTGAAGAGGCCGAAGGCAAGAAGGACGTAAACCCAAGCACGTGCTTGATTTGATTTGACCATAACGCTCCTTCACAGTTAATTGGATTCAATGATGGTCTAATTATATGAGGCGTACCCCTGCCAACTGCCTGCAAGGCTGCGAGCGGTCGTGAACTTGCGGCTTCGCGTGACCGTTTGCCGAAATATAACTTTGCGGTAGCTCTGGCAAATCAGTGCGGATGGATACTGTTCGACATAGCCGTATGCGGCTAGAAGTATGGCCATTTTGGAAGGAGACGCAATGAAACACCAGGTAAACGCTACAATCTGTACGGTTATGGCCTTATCGACGGCCCTATCCTTGCAGATGCCTTTGACGGCTCTCGCGTCGACGGGCCAGAATCAGTCGGAAGGACTTGAGGCCCATGCCGGGATTTCATCGTCTGACGAGAGCTCAACTACGGAAATCGCCGTTTACCCCAAAGAGCCTTTGCCTTATTCGCTTGGCGAAGTGAAGACAATCCAAATGCCTGCTAACGAATTTGTGATCAGAGAAGCATACAGGCTTGACCTTGATCACGGCTCTACGTTAACGATCAAGGCCAGTGGCTGGAATCATCATGATTCTTATTCTGCCTTGGCGTTGTTCTCGGCGGCTGACTATGATTCTTTCAATAAGAGCGCTGAGGTTCCGTTCGAAAAAGCTATCTTTGTCCAGAATCGTACAGCCGATGACGTCTCTTACTCGCTTCCCTTAAGCAAGGGACAATATGTACTCCTGTTCGCTTCTGGCAACGGAAGCGGGGATGCCGGTTCGGTCCAATTGACTATGACTGCGAAGTATAAGATCATGCACCGCCTGTACAACAGCTACACCGGCGAGCACTTCTACACCGCCAGCGCCTCGGAGCGCGACGGCCTGGTGGCTGCCGGCTGGACCTACGAGGGCGTGGGCTGGGCCGCGCCGGATGCCTCGGGGACCCCGGTCTACCGCCTCTACAACCCCTACGCCCCCGGCGGCGACCACCACTACACGATGAGCGCCTCGGAGAGGGACTCGCTCGTGGAGGCCGGCTGGAGGTACGAGGGAGTCGGCTGGTACTCCGACGACTCGCGCGGGGTCGCGCTCTACCGCCAGTACAACCCCTACGCGGCCACCGGCTCGCACAACTACACCGCCTCGAAGGCCGAGAACGACTCGCTCGTGGCGGCCGGCTGGCGCGCCGAGGGCGTCGCGTGGTACGGACTGAGGTAAAGTTCAGAAGGAATGTTCAATCGCGTTAGGGACGCGATGCGTTTATCCGGATGGGGCGGGAATGGCAAAGCGGAATCGTCATTTGATCGTCTGTACTGTATTGGCTTCGATTCTTGTGATGCTGGTTCCCGCCCCCGTGCTTGCTGCTGAGGATTATTTGAGCGGCCTTTGCGAGGAGGACGTCTTTGTCGACTATCCGTCAGCGTCGGATGAAGACTCTCTATCCGATGTCATGGCCCTCGGTTACGATGGCGAGCAGGTTACATCGAGCATAGTGGAGGCTATCTACGAGAAGTTCCTGGCAGCTTATAACTCGTGCAGCGCAAAATTCGAGCTCGATGACACTGTGGTGACCGTTCAGGATGTCCGGGACGCTTTCGATCTCGTGGTTGCGAATCCTGATTATTACTGGGCCGCTCCTCGCTACACGATCAGCTATCGGGACTCAAACGGAAATATGAAGGCCGATCCCGAGGAGCCTGCTGCTGCGGTGACCTTGCGCTACGTTGTCGACATCGAGCAAGTGCCAGATGCAAAAAGCGAAACCGAAAGCGCGTTGGCAGAGGGCCTCTCTTGGGTAAACCTGGACACAATGTCGGAGTTCCAAGTCGCGCAGGCTCTCCATGATTACCTGCTCTCAAAATGCGAGTACGACTATTCCTCTGTCACACCCGATGCCTCTTACACTCCTTTTGGGAGTTTGGCTAAGGGGACTGCGGTGTGCCAAGGGTATTCACTCGGATATAAGCTTCTGCTCAAACGCGCGGGGATAGAGGCGCTGTATGTCGCTAGCAAGGATATGAACCACAGTTGGGACCTGGTTAATATAGATGGTTCCTGGTACCACGTCGACGCCACATGGGACGACACCTCAAATGACCCGCATGCGTTTTTTCTTCGCAGCGATTCCTCGTTTAGGCAAACGCTGCTACCTGGGCACTTTGGATGGGTGACGGCTTTCGAGACGCCGAGCGAGGATTATCCGAACCGAGACTACGGGAAGTATGATGGGCCTTCTTCCAAACCGGACCCTGCTCCTGAGCCCGATTCTCCGGCCGTCTCGATGTACCGCCTGTACAACAAGTACACCGGCGAGCACTTCTACACGGGCAGCGAGTCCGAGCGCGACGGGCTGGTGGCGGCCGGATGGACCTACGAGGGCGTTGGCTGGACAGCCCCGGAGACGTCGGGCGCGCCGGTGTACCGCCTCTACAACCCCTACGCCCCCGGCGGCGACCACCACTACACGATGAGCGCCTCGGAGAGGGACTCGCTCGTGGAGGCCGGCTGGAGGTACGAGGGAGTCGGCTGGTACTCCGACGACTCGCGCGGGGTCGCGCTCTACCGCCAGTACAACCCCTACGCGGCCACCGGCTCGCACAACTACACCGCCTCAAAGGCCGAGAACGACTCGCTCGTGACGGCCGGCTGGCGCGCCGAGGGCGTCGCGTGGTACGGGGTGAAGAGGTAGCGATAGTCTTGGCTGCTCTTAGACAATGAACTTCTTTGGAGCTGCGCCGTTCCCCGATGAGGGGCGGCGCAGCTCCATTTCATTGGCACGACGGATATATCCGTTGGTGTAGCATCAGGACGGTCATTTACTTCTGGACCACCTTTTATGCTATTCATCTGATTGGGGGAACCATGAAAGGCATCATCCTCGCCGGCGGCTCCGGCACCCGCCTCTACCCGCTCACGCGCGTGACGAGCAAGCAGCTGCTGCCCGTTTACGACAAGCCGATGGTCTACTACCCGCTCTCCACCCTCATGCTCGCAGGCATCCGGGACATCCTCGTGATCTCGACGCCCCAGGACCTGCCCAACTTTGAGCGCCTACTGGGCGACGGCTCGGACTTCGGTGTGTCGCTCTCCTACGCCGAGCAGCCGAGCCCCGACGGCCTGGCGCAGGCCTTCGTGATCGGGC
>NZ_DAWEMK010000045.1:0-6047 GCF_052362415.1 Paratractidigestivibacter sp.
GCCCAAAAAACGCGCAGCCGGGGAAAATTTTTTTCGGGCCGTTTCGTTTCGCCCGAGCGGCAGAAAGGAGGGAACGCCATGCCGAACCCAACCAACAACAAGCTCGTCGACAGTAAGACCATCGCGGCCCTGTTCGACATGACGCCCCGCCGAGTGCAGCAGCTCACCAAGGAGGGCGTCATCACCGCGGTCAAGGAAGGCAACGCCAACCGCTACGACCTGCTGCCGACGATCCAGAGGTACATCCGATACCTGACGGCCAAGGCCAACGGCCGGGAGCCGTCGAAGAAGGACAGCGAGATCGAGGGCCGGCGTCTGGAGGCTGAGGCTGACCTCAAGCGCAGCAAGGCAGACATCGCCGCCCTCCAGCTCAGCGAGCTCGAGGGCACCATGCACCGCAGCGAGGACGTCGAGGCTGTGATGACCGACCTCGTCTACAATATCAGGTCGATGCTCGTGGCCCTGCCGGGCCGTCTGGCCGTCGACGTCACCGGCGCAGCAACACCCGCCGAGGCGTCCGAGATCATCCGCACAGAGGTCTACAAGATCCTGACGGAGCTGGCCGGCTATAAATACGATCCCGAGGTGTACGCCCGGCGAGTAAGGGATCGGGAAGGCTGGGGCGAACAGCTCGCCGATGACGCGGACGACTAAAAAAGCCGCCGCGAAGCTCAATACCGCCATCGCCGGAGCGGTCAAACGCTTCGCCCCGCCTGAGAGTCTGACCGTGGACGAGTGGGCCGACAAGCACCGCCGCCTCTCCCCGGAAAGCTCAGCCGAGGCCGGCCCGTGGCGCACCAAGCGCACCCCGTACCTCGAGGAGCCCATGCGGGCCTTCACGGATCCGAAGGTGCACAAAATAGTCATGGTAGCCGCTTCTCAGGTCGGCAAGTCCGAGCTCGAGCTCAACATCATCGGCTACATCATCGACCAAGACCCCGGCAGCATCCTCTACGTCCACCCGACCATCGACGACGCCCGAAAGTTCAGCCGCCTCCGCGTGGCCCCCATGATCCGCGACAGCAAGCCCCTGAAGGCGAAGGTGCACGACGTCAAGGCCAAGGACAGCGGCAACACGATCCTCCAGAAGTCTTTCCCGGGCGGTATGCTCACCCTGACCGGCTCCAACAGCGCCTCGGCTCTGGCCTCCACGCCCGCCCGCTACATCATCGGCGACGAGCGCGACCGCTGGGCGACCAGCGCCGGCACCGAGGGCGACCCGTGGGCGCTGGCCGAAGCACGTCAGGCCACATTCTACAACGCGAAGGCGGTCGAGGTCTCGACCCCGACCATCAAGGGCAACAGCAACATCGAGACGAGTTTTTACCAAGGCACGCAGGAACGCTGGTGCCACCGCTGCCCCGAGTGCGGGGAGTACAGCGAGATCGTGTTCGACAATATCCATTTCGACCCGGAGGTCAAGCGGATCCGCGGGAAAAAGTCGTGGAGCCTCAAGAGCGGCGTCTCGTGGAGCTGCCCGGCCTGCGGCTGCCTGATCCCCGAGGACGTCATGCGAAAGCAGCCGGCCAAGTGGATCGCCGACAACCCGGACGCCTACAAAAAAGGCGTCCGTTCTTTTTGGCTCAATGCCTTCTCGAGCCCGTGGACTCCGTGGGAGAAGATCGTCCTCAAGTTCCTCGACGCCAAGGATGACCCGCAGCGCCTCAAGGTCGTCTACAACACCCTGCTCGGCCAACTGTGGGAAGATCGCGGCGACCTCGAGGACGAGGACACCATGCTCGCCCGCCGTGAGGACTACGGCACCCGCCCGGACGGCACCCCTGTGGAGCTGCCTGACGGCGTGCTCGTGCTGACCTGCGGCGTCGACACTCAGGACAACCGCCTCGAATACGAGGTGGTCGGTCACGGGAAGTACGGCGAGACGTGGGGCATCGTCAAGGGCTACATCATGGGCCGACCAGACACCCCGGAGGTCTGGCAGCGGCTCGACAACGTGGTCGACCACGTCTACAAGTTCAAAAACGGCCGCGGTCTGAAGATCTCCATCACCTGCGTCGACTCCGGCGGCCACTTCACCCAAGAGGTCTATGAGGCGTGCCGGGCCCGCGTCGGCAAGCGCGTCTTTGCCATCAAGGGCAAGGGCGGCGACGGCATCCCCTTCGTCTCGCCTCCGAGCAAGGTGCCGATCCGCGACAACAAGCGGATCACCTGCTGGCTCTACACCATCGGCGTCGACGCCGGCAAGGCGACGATCATGGCTAATCTGAAGGTGCAGGAGGCCGGGCCGAAATATTGCCATTTCAACCGGCACCCCGACGCCGGTTATGACCTCAATTTCTTCAACGGGCTCCTCTCTGAGAAGCTGGTGCTCACGCACACACGCCGCGGCGACCGCTGGGCGTGGGAGAAGCTGCCCGGCCACAACCGCAACGAGGCCCTCGACTGCCGCGACTATGCCAACGCCGGCCTCAAGATCATCAACCCTGACATGGACGCCATCGAGCGCCGCCTGCAAGGGCTGGAGGAAAAGCCGAAGGCCCCGCAGCAGCGACGGCAGCGGCCACGGCACAACCGGGCCGACGCCTTCGACGACTGGTAAGGAGGACACACCACAATGAGAAAGACCCGCGAACAAATCGAGTACCAGCTCTCCATCAAGAGGAACCGGCTGGAGCTCTACCTGAAGCGAGAGGCCGAGATGCTGGACGGAGGCGTCCAGAGCTACGGCATCGGCTCGCGCAATCTGGCCCGCTACAACACCGACCTCGGATCCATCCGGGCTGCCATCAAACAGCTCGAGGCAGACATCGAAGCCCTCGAGGCCGCACTGAACGGCGAGAAGCCGCGAAAAGCTGTGGGAGTAGTGCCCCGAGACTGGTGAAAGAAGCCCCAAAAGGGGCTTTTTTCATAGGCCGACGCCGGGAGTTTTCGCTCCTTTTCTCCCGGCCCGGCCATCTTCACCATGAAGGAGGTGAGCACCATCAGCAAAAGAAAAAGCAGAAGCCGCCCACAAAACAGGCGGCAGCAGCCGCGCCCCGTGAATAAGGGCTACGGCGACGCCGGCGCAAGCTGGCACAAGAAGGCGACCAAGGGCTTCAGAGCTATGAGCGGCAGCCCGAAGGAGGACATCGACGCCAACAACTACACCCTGCGGCAGCGTGCCCGGATGCTTTACATGGCGGCCCCGATCGCCACCTCTGCCATCCGCACCAACCGCACCAACGTCGTCGGCATCGGCCTCCAGCTCAAGAGCCGGATCGACCGCGAGGCGCTCGGCATGACGCAGGAGGCCGCGGACGCATGGCAGGCTCAGGCCGAGCGGGAGTTCGCCCTCTGGTCGGAGAACAAAAGGGCGTGCGACGCCACCGGCGTCAACAACTTCGCAGCCATGCAGCAGCTCGCGCTCTCCTCGTGGCTGGTCAGCGGCGACGTGTTCGCCGTCGTGAAGCAGTACGAGCCGACGCCGCTCACGCCCTACTCGCTGCGCCTGCATCTGATCGAGGCCGACCGAGTCGCCACACCGACGACCTCCGGCATCATCACCCCGATGCTGCTGACCACCGGCAAGGCGGCCAACGGCAACACCATCTACGACGGCGTCGAGGTGAACAGCGACGGCCAGATCGAGGCGTACCACATCCGCAGCACCTACCCCTTCGAGCTCGGCAGCACGACGACAACGTGGGCCCGCGTTCAGGCATACGGCGAGCGGACTGGACTGCCGAACATCCTGCACGTCATGGAGAGCGAGCGCCCGGATCAATACCGCGGCGTCAGCTACCTCGCGCAGGTCATCGAGCCCCTGCTCCAGCTTCGCCGCTACACCGAGAGCGAGCTGACCGCGGCGGTCGTCGAGTCGTTTTTCACGGCCTTCATCAAGACCGAGGCAGGCGCCGGCGACAACCCGTTCAACGAGGTCGGGAGCAGCCTGCCGGAGGTGAGCCGAGATCCTAACGAGTACGAGATGGGCCCCGGGCAGATCAACATCATGGAGCCCGGCGAGGACGTGACCTTTGCAGACCCCAAACGGCCGGCCAGCGGCTTCAACACCTTCCTGCGCGCCATCTGCGAACAGGTGGGCGCGGCGCTCGAGATCCCGGCCGATCTGCTGCTCAAGAGCTTCAACAGCTCGTACAGCGCCAGCCGTGCCGCCCTGATGGAGGCGTGGAAGGCGTTCCGCATGAGACGCAAGTGGTTTGTCGATGACTTCTGCACGCCGGTCTATGAGATCTGGCTCTCTGAAGCCGTCGCCCGCGGCCGCATCAGCGCCCCGGGCTTCTTCGCAGACCCGGCAATCCGCGCCGCATACCTCGGCGCCGAGTGGATCGGCCCCTCTCAGGGACAGCTCGACCCGACGAAGGAGATCACGGCCGAGATCCTCGCCATCGGCGAAGGCATCACGACCAGAGAACAGGCGACCATCCGACTCAACGGCGGCCAGTGGGACGCCAACGTCGACCAGCTCGCTCGGGAAAACGAGAAACTGCGCGCAGCGCAGGGGCAGGTCGACCAGAGCACAGCGGCCAGCGGCACGATCTCCGCAGCTCTGCGGGAGGCAATCGTCGCCGAGGCCATCAAAAGCATCAAGGAAGGAGACAAGCATGAGAACGCATAACACTCCCCGGCTCTGTGCCGGGCCTCAGACTGCGGGCACGCCGATCAAGTTCTGGAACGTCGCCAGCACCGGCGACGACGAGGGCGAGATCACCCTCTACGGCGACGTCGTGAGCCGTCAGCCTGTGGACTGGTGGACGGGCGAGCCCGAGCCCGGCCTCTACATCGCGCCCGAGAGCTTCATGGAGGATCTCGCGGCCGTCAAGGGCAAGAGCAACATCACCATCAAGATCAATAGCTGCGGCGGCGACCTCTACACCGGCATCGCCATCCACAACGCCATCAAGGGCCTGACCGGCCACAAGGTCGTCGTCGTGGAAGGCATCGCGGCCAGCGCGGCCAGCGTCATCGCCTGCGCGGGCGACGAGGTTCAGGTCTATCCCGGCAGCATGGTGATGATCCACGGCGTCGCCGGGCTGCTCTACGACTACTACACCCTCGCAGACCTGAAGAAGCTCCAGAAGGACTTCGACGCGAGCGAGCGGGCCATCGCGGAGATCTACCACGCCAAGACCGGCATCGAGGTCGACCAGCTCCGCAGCATGATGACCCGCGAGACGTGGATGGTCGGGCAGGAGGCCATTGACAACGGCTTTGCCGACACCCTGCTCACGGACGAAGGCCCCGACGTCACCCTGAGCGCCGACAAGAAGGTGCTCCTCGTCGCCGGCATCCGGCACGACGTCAAGGGCTTCAGGCACATCCCGGGGACGATCCCCATCGACAACAGCATCCACGCCGCCCCTGCGGCTGGAAATAAACACGCGGCCGCCAAGAACGACGGCCCCAAGAAGGAGGACAACAAGACCATGACCCTCGAAGAAATGAGAGCACAGCACCCCGACGTCGTGGCTCAGATCGAGCAGCAGGCGGCCGAAACTGCCAGAACGCAGGAGCGCGCCCGCATCGAGGCCATCGACAGCATCGCCGCAAGTGTGGGCGACGCGCAGCTCGTCAGGGACGCCAAGTACGGCGAGACCCCCTGCACCGCTGAGCAGCTCGCGCTCAAGGCTATGCAGAAGCAGGCGGCCCTCGGTGCCAAGCACCTGAAGGACGCCAAGGCTGACAACGACGAGTCCGGCGCTGCCGGCGTCGGCGCTGCCCCTAACGGCGGCGAAGAAGGCAGCGAAAACGACGACAAGGCAAAGGTGGACGCCATCGTCGGCCTCTACAACTCCACCAAGTCTCAGAACGGAGGTAAGAAGTAATGAGCAAGAGACTGGACGAAAACCTCGGCAGCGTCGGCTATGACGGCCTGATCGTTGCCAACGAGCCCGTCGCTGACGTGCTCACCGTGACCATCCGCAAGGAGGCCACCGCCGCGGCCACCTATAAGCGCGGCACCGTGATGGCTCTGTCTGCCGGCACCGCCGGCGACGGCAAGCTGGTGATCCTCGGCTCCACCGCGACCACCAACGAAACCCTGACCGCCAACTGCATCCTCGCCGAGGACGTGGAAGTCGGCACCACCG
>NZ_DAWEMK010000045.1:6057-9257 GCF_052362415.1 Paratractidigestivibacter sp.
GCGGACGTGACCGTGCTGGCCTACCGCACCGGCCACTTCGCCCGCAACAAGCTGGCCGTCGCAAGCGGCTACACCCTGAAGGCAACCGACGAGGAGGAGCTGCGCAAGGCCGGCATCCTGCTCTCCGACGCCATCGAATACTAAGAGAAGGAGGACAACAAAATGCCTTTTAACTTCTACGACACCCACACGCTGCTCATGGCCGTGCAGCAGCTCACCCCTGCCGCGACCTTCCTGCGTGACCGCTACTTCCCCACCAACGACGCGAGCGACATCTTCGCCACCGACGACGTGCTCGTCGAGTTCCGTGACGGCAGCAAGAAGCTGGCGCCCTTCGTGGCCCCTCGCAAGGGCGGCGTCACCGTCCTGCGCGCCGGCTACAATATGGAACGCTACACCCCGCCCTTCGTGGCTCCCCGTCGCGTCCTGACCCTCGACGAGCTGCGCAAGCGTGGCTTCGGCGAGGCTCTCTACTCTCAGCTCACCCCTGAGCAGCGCCAGCAGACCCTCATCCTGCGCGACGCTGACGAGCTGGGCGAGCTCATCACCAACCGCGAAGAAGCGATGGCCGCCGAGACCATGCTGACCAATGGCTGCGTGATGAAGCACATCGCCGACGACGTCGACAAGGCCGACGAGATGGAGATCCGTTTCTACTCCGAGGCCAGCAACCCCGCGACCTACACCCCGACGGCCAAGTGGGACGCCACCGGCGGCAAGATCCTGAAGGATCTGGAGGCCATGATCCGTATGCTGACCAAGCGCGGCCTCCGCGCTTCTGATCTGGTCTGCTCCCCGGACGTGGCTGACACCATCATCAACGACGCAGCCGTGCAGAAGCTCCTCGACAACCGCCGCATCGAGATCGGCAACGTGGAGCCTGAGCTGCTGCCTGACGGCGCCGCCATCGTGGCCCGCCTGAACGTCCTCGGCCGCATCATCAGCGTCATCTCCTACGACCTGACCTATACCGACGACGAAGGCAACGACAAGCTCTACATCCCGTCCGGCAAGTGCGTCCTCACCGCTCCCGGCGCTGGCCGCACCGCCTACGGCGCCGTCTCTCAGGTCGAGCAGAGCGACGGCGAGTTCCACACCTACGCCGGCCGCCGCGTGCCGAAGTATGTGAGCAGCGCCGAAGGCAACAGCCGCACGCTGACCATCTCCAGCCGCCCGCTGATGATCCCCAACAACAAGAACCCGTTCATCGTTGCGGACGTCCTGACGGACTGAACGCAGCAGAAAGGAGCAGAGCATGATCCAGATTATCAAGGGCACCTTCGGCTACTATAACGGCCGCAAGGTGATCCCCATCACTGAAGCAGACGGCCCTCAGAAGTTCGACGACGAGCTGGAGGCCCGTCTGGTGAAGGAAGGCGTCGCCAAGTACATCGGCGAGCAGGACGAGCCTGCCGAGCAGCCCGCACCCGATCACGGCGACGACGCCGACGAGCCTGCCAGCACCAACACCGCGGCCGACGAGGCCCCTGAGTACGACGAGGACATGAAGCTCGACGAGCTGAAGGAAGTGGCCGCGCGCTATGGCGTGGACGCCTCTGCCATGCGCAAGAAGGCCGACGTCATCGCTGCCATCGAGGCCGCCAAGGCCGAGCAGCCCGATGACGGCACCGACGACGAGGAGCCCCCTCAGATCGGCGCCGCCGATCCTGTCTGATGGCCTTCAGCTTCAAGGCGATGGTCGAGGCCGACCGCCGGCGCACGTTTCTCAATCTCGACGAGTTCGGTGAGAAGCACACCGTCGAAGGCCGGGCCATCGCTGCCGTGCTGGACGACAACGCCCTGAAGGAACGCCAAGGGGGGCAAGAGCTGAGCGTCGCGGAGTCCTCTCTGCTGCTTTACGCGGCGGTCGAGGATCTGCCTGCTCGGCGCCCGGCGGGCGAAGGGCTCAACGTCGACGGCCGCGAGTACATCGTCAACGACTGGAGCGAGGACATGGGGATCGCCACCGTGGCCCTCGGCCAGACCGTCACCATGTAGGAGGTGCCGCCATGTCCATCGTCAACAGCATCGAAACCGTCCGGGACTGGCTGACCGCTGAGGTCTGCCCTCTGGTCAAGCTGAAGCTCCCGGACGATAAGGCCACAGACGCCTCCTACCCCTACAAGCTGGTCAACCCGGCCGCCTTCTCGCTTTTCGTTCCCTCAAAGGACAGGACGCCGCCGAACATCGCCGCACCGATCCCGTCGGTCTGCGTGCAGCTCGTTCAGGGCGACGACCGCCTGATCCGAAGTGCCCGCAGCGTCAAGATCCGGCTCCTCTTTTCGGCGTGGGATCCCGGCTATCACGGGCCCGACATTTACAAGCCGAAAGGCGACGGCAGCGGCTCCTACGTCCAGCAATACAACGAGGCCGCGGCGGCCTACTTCGTGAAGAACGGAGAGGGCTGGCGTGACGCATGGAATTTTGTGGACACAGCCCTCCGACGGATCGAAAACGCCGAGTACCTCGGCGACCTCCGCGTCATCAAAGAGGAAGGCATCTCCTTCGGCCCCGTCGCCGAGCAAGACGCCGTCCCCGACTTTTACCCGTACTGGTTTGCGTGGGCTGAGTTCTCCGTCGAGGAGGCGCTGACCCGCAACCCGGAAAGCTACCAACACCTGCTTTAAGGGCGGCCCTGTGGCTGCCCTAATTTCATGCAAAGGAGGATAAGCAGATGGCAAACGAATACCTCTACGGCGCCTACGGCCACATCGGCGAAACTGTGGCACAGAGCGCCGTGCAGGCGGGCACCACGCCGGTCTATATCGGCACGGCACCCGTCAACCTCGTGCGCGGCTTCGGCAAAGCCGGCGTCATCAACGCGCCGATCAAGATCACCAGTCTGGTCGACGCGCAGAAGAAGCTCGGCTACGCGGCCGACTGGGGCACCTTTACCCTGTGCGAGGTTATGTACGCACATTTCAACAACACCCTCGGGAACATCGGCCCGATCTACGTCATCAACGTGCTCGACCCCTCTGAGGGAAAGCACCGCAAGGAGGAGGCCACCACCAAGACCCTCGCCTTCACCGGCGGCCGTGCCGAGTTCGCCAGCAGCACGATCATCCTCGACACGCTGACCATCGCAAAGGCGACCAGCGGCAACTACGTCGAGGGCTCTGACTACGCCGTGGACTACAACTTTACCAAGGGCACGGTCATCATCACCAGCCTGAAGGACGACGCGCAGCTCGCCGGCA
>NZ_DAWEMK010000045.1:9267-13238 GCF_052362415.1 Paratractidigestivibacter sp.
CGTCGAGGACAGCGACATCATCGGCGGCGTCACCTCCTCCGGCGAGTACAGCGGCCTGAGCGCGATCACGCTGCTCTATCCCGAGCAGTTCGCGGTCTGCAATCTGATCGCGGCCCCCGGCTGGAGCCACAGTCCTGCCGTCTATAATGCTATGCTGACGGCCAGCCAGAAGATCAACGGCCACTGGGACGCCTTCGTCGTGGCTGACCTGCCCCTCGTGGACAGCACCGCGCAGGCGGTCGACACGATCACCAAGGCAATCGCATGGAAGAAGGCCAACGCCTTCACCGGCGAGCGCTCCAAGGTCTACTGGCCGCAGGGCGTGGACAATCTCGGCAACGTGTACCACCTGAGCACGATGGCCGTGGTCGAGCTCATGCGCGCCGACTTCAGCCACAACAGCGTCCCGATGGAGACCTGCGGCAACAAGGCTATCCCCATCATCAAGCAGTATTTCGGCGCCAACGCCAACAACCGCGGCTTCGACCAGCAGACCGGCAAGGAGCTGACGCAGAACGGCATCAGCACCGCCGTCGCGTGGGGCGGCGAGTGGGTACTGTGGGGCGACCATACCGCCGCCTATACCTATGGCGCAGACGTGGATCCCCGCGCGATCTTCGACGTCTCCATGCGGATGCTCATGCACATCACCAACAGTTTCCAGCGCGAGTGGAGCCCTGAGATTGACAGCCCCATGACCCGGGCTCTGAAGGATCGCATCATCAACCGCGAGCAGGAAAAGCTCGACGGTTATGTGAGCATGGGCGCCCTGCTGGGCGAGCCTGTGATCCTGTTCCTCGAGAGCGAGAACAGCACCACCGACGTGATGAATGGCGACTTTCGCTGGGACATCGCCGTCACCCCGACCCCGCCCCTCAAGTCTGCGAGCGTCTACGTCGCATACACCGACGCGGGCTTCTCTGTCTACTACGAAGGAGGTGACGAGTAATGGCAAACCTGTGGCTCGACCTGAAGGGCCCTATCCTCGCCGACACCGTCTACATCGGCGGCACCCTCGTCGCCAAAGACGTGACCATCTCGCTGCCGGCCGTCACTCCCGTGACCGCTGACTTCAAGGCTATGGGAACCTACACCGCCCCCATCCTCGGCCAGATCGAGGCTATGGAGGCGTCCATCACCAAGATCGGCATCGACCTCGGCCTGCGGAACATGATGAAGCTCGAGAGCAAGACCATCGAGATCCGCTGGGCTCAGGACGTGAAGCAGGCCGACGGCTCCACCAAGACCGAAGGCTGCAAGGCGTTCCTCCGCTGCGTCTCCAAGGGCATCCCGGGCCTCTCTGTGGATCCCGGCAACACCAGCGAGAACGAGGCCACGTTTGCCGTGAGCCGCTACCAGCTCTACGTCGGCGGCGCTGAATACTGGCTGATCGACCAGCTCAACACGATCCTGCGCGTCGGCGGCGTCGACTACGCCAAGGACATCCGCAGCCTGCTGTAACCCGAAGGGCGCCGCGCCTATGCGGCGCCCTCTATTTATCGAAAGGAGACGCACCCAATGAAGAACACCATCAAGCTCGACAACCCCGTGCAGATCAACGGCAAGAGCTACGACGAGCTGACCTATGACATCAGCGAGATCACCGCACAGGCGTTTGCTGAAGCTGACGCCAGAAAGCTGAGCGCCAGCGGCTCCAAGAACGGCAACGCGGCCGGCGCGGCCGAGCTGGACTACGGCCTGCACCTCTACCTCGGCTTCGCTGCCATCATCGCCATCAACCCCGAGATCGACATCTCCGACCTCGAGCGCGTCCGCGGCTACGACGTTATGAAGATTATGAGGATCGGCCGGGATTTTATTTCCGGGAAGTCGGAGGAACCCTACACCCCCGACAGCTCCGACGCGCAATCCGAGACTACGCCCGAGCCTTCCACACGTCGACGCGAGACCTCGGAGAGCGAAGGCTGACCGACTTCCTGACCGAATACGGGGAGGCCGTCGAGGAGGCCAAGCGGTTCCAAGCGAGCCGGCCGACTCGTGCGGCCAGCTTTAAGAAATCCCACATCAGAAGGAGGTGACGCACATGGCAAACGGAAAAACGATGCAGGCGGTCGTCAATCTGGCCGGCAGCATCGACCCATCACTCGGCAAAGCCATCGAACAGGCTCAGAAGAAAATCAGCGGCCTGAACGTGAAGGCGCTGGCCGTTGGTGCAGCCGTGGGCGGCATCGCTGTGGCGACAGGCAAGGCAGTCGTCGAGGCCGGAAAGTACATGAAGGATCTCGGCGCGTCCTTCGATGACGCTGCTGATGCTATCCGCATCGGAACCGGCGCCACCGGCGACGCGCTGGATGGGCTTCTGGATGACTTCGACGCCGTCTACAAGAGCGTCCCGACCACAATGGAGGACGCCAGCAAGGCGATCGCAGACTACAACACCCGCCTCGGCCTCACCGGCCCGCAGCTTCAGGAGATCTCCAAGCAGGCCATCCAAGTGAGCGATATGCTCGGGGACGACCTCGGCAGCGTGATCGAGGAGTCGAGCCAAGCCTTCCAACAGTGGAACATCGACGCCGACGACATGGGCGGCGCTATGGACTACATCTTTAAGGTCAGCCAGAGCACGGGTATGGGCTTCACGGATCTGATGGCAGATATGCAGAAGTTCGGCCCGCAGCTTCAGGAGATGGGCTACTCCTTCGAGACGGCGAGCGCCCTGATGGGCCAGCTCGACAAAGCCGGCGTAAACACCGACGAAGTGCTCGGCGCCATGAAAAAGAGCGTCGCCACACTTGCCAAGGAGGGCATCAGCGCCAGCGACGGGCTCGCCATGTACTACGAAAAGATCAAAAACGCCGGGACGGCCGCAGAGGCCGCCAGCATCGCGTCGGAGATCTTCGGTACAAGGGCGGGCTCCACGATGGCCGCAGCGATCCGAGACGGCTCTCTGGCCGTCGCAGACCTGACGGCTGAGCTGCAAGAAAACGGCGAGACAATCGCCGGCGCAGCCGATGACACCTACGACTTCGCCGAGCGGCTTCAGGTTATGAAGCAGGGGCTCGAAGTGGCCCTCAAGCCTATGGCGAACACTGTGTTCGACGGGCTCAACAAGTTCATGCCGACCCTGCAAAAGCTGATGGAGCAGATCACTCCGGCCATCTCCAAGGCGGTCGAGGCTGCGGCCCCGTTTGTCGACGAGTTCCTGACCGGCGCGGCCGACGCCCTCGAGGACGTTCTGCCCCTGATCTCTCAGCTCGCGGCCGACCTTCTGCCCGTTCTGACGCAGCTAATGAGCACTCTGCTCCCGCCGCTTCTCAGCCTCGTGCAGACGCTCCTCCCGCCACTCATGCAGATTGTTTCCGCGATCCTGCCGCCTATTGCCAGCCTGCTCGCCACCGTGCTCCCTATTATCACGCAGATCGTCAGCGCCGTGCTGCCTGTGCTGGTGAGCATCATCTCGAGCCTGCTGCCGGTCATCACCCCGCTGCTGGAGGTGGCCCTGCAAATCGTCAACAGCGTCATCATGCCGCTGCTTGATCCCCTGATGCAACTCGTTCAGGCGCTACTCCCTCCGATCCTGAGCCTGATCGGTGCCATCACCCCACTGCTGACCCCGCTGCTGTCTATTCTGGAGCCCATCGCCAGCGTGCTCGGCACGATCGTCGGCTGGGTATCGAAGATTGTCAGCTTCGGCTCCGGCGTCATCTCCAAGATCGCCGGCCTGTTCGGAGGTGGGGGCGGCGGCAGCGCGTCCGTCTCTGGCTATGCGACCGGCGGCTTCACGAGAGGCCCGTCCATCGCTGGCGAGGATCCGCACTACCCGACCGAGGCCGTCATCAGCTTCAACCCTGCATACCGCTCGCAAAACCTGTCCTACTGGGCCGAGGCGGGCCGGATGCTCGGAGCATCTGACGGCGAAAGCGACTACGAGCTGCTCAGCGGCGGCTCCGGCACCGCTGTGGTCTACGACCTGAGCGGGCTGTCCTTCTCCCCGCAGATCAAGATCGAGG